>NZ_JACJEM010000038.1:0-48407 GCF_014164085.1 Pseudoalteromonas sp. SG45-5
CCGAAAAAATAATTCAGTTCTAGGCGTAAATTGATGTAAATGGTTGTTCCCTTTGCGAAATTTACAACAAAGAAATGGGTTGTTTTAGCAAGTAAAATAGATCAGCTATTTATTGGAATTGGTATAAGACAGGCCGAATTATGTGAACTACTTGCAGTTAAAGCTGCCAATCAATACTTGTCTTATTTAACTTACATACCAAACACCGCGCTATAAACCTTTGAGTGCTAGTTTTGCCATGCTGGTCAAGGTGTTTATCATTAGAGTTAAAGTACTCCTTATAAACTTGTAAGATAATTCAATGGCCTTAAAGGGTAATCCACAAAATGAAAGGATGTGGCCCAAAATACCTCTTACATCTTCGGTATTACCTTTTGATATATCAATACTGTCCGTTAACACTTTTGCAATTCTATCGTAAACCGTAAGGGTATTCGAAATATCAGCTTGTATCGCATGTAATCTGCCCGACGCATGTAAATGAGTTATAATCGCTTCGCCAATTGTTCTTGCCCAACGAGTTGTTGGTCTAGCTTGCAAGCGCTTATCATAATCAAGTTTTACTTGGCGTCTTAATCTAGATTCCTTCCCTTTATTGATTGCAGCATAGCTCTTAAAGCAACTAGCAGTATGTAAATACCCTGGTGTTTTTTCCGTCATACTGTGAGCTTTTGCTGTTATTGTCGGTGCACCATGCAAGATGTATTCATCCTCGGTGTGCACAAAAGGCCACACAGGCACTAGCGGAACTGGGTCGCCAGCATGGACACAACGATAAATACCATTATCGGTCGCATAAACGGTTTTTAATGCAAAGCTTGGATACCCCACCCTAGGGGCACCAAAGGTATATAGTTTTACATTAGCGTTAAAGTGTTTCTTTAACCAGTTTGTAGCTAGATTAGCTAACGCGCCTCCTAAGCTATGACCAACAACATGAATATTTAGACCTGTTCTTGATTGCGAAGCGGCTAATGTGAAGTAATCTTCAAGCTGCTGCTTTAATGAATTAAAAGTGTTATTAAATCCAGCATGAACAGGTTGCCCATTAGCGCATGTATTCACACCACAGTGTAAATCAGTAATAATATCACGCTTCTTTTCCGTCCCTCTTAAGGCTATTACAAAGTCACCTTCAAATGGCCCTCGTTTGCCTTTTGCTATACAGCCGAAAGGAGTTGTATGTTTAAATATTCTTTCTAAAACACTGCCACTAATTGCTTGCAAATTATCACTTTCAAAAGAAAACCCTACTGCCAACCTACTATGGTAGAGACTTTTTTGAGTTCCGCCGTTACGGTTTACATCATAAGCTACCGAAGCAAACAATGCAGCTAACTCCGGTGTTAATACATTCATATTTGTACTCATTCCAATATCCTTATTGTCAAATTCCGCTTATCATCCGATCAAAATCGGCTTCAAGATCTATTAAAACAAAATCGTCGTCCCATCGACAGATACTTTTTGCACAGTACGAATTCTGACACGATGTACCTTTAAAGGAAAAAAAAACTTCCTCATTAATAATGTCGCCATTCAACGAGTTCAACTTATCGGCATACTCTTGAATAACAGCAATTCCACTAGGGTTACTTGACCATAATATAAAGTTGTCGCCACCGTATTGGGCTGTAATTTCCTGCCATCTTATCCTCTCTGCTATTAGCAAAGCAGGCTGACTGGATCTCAAGCTCATTTCTGGCATTTCAAATTCGCCATTGCTATCTGTAAAACACTCATCTTTTGTGTATTTACCATCAGAATAACTAAGTGATCTTAATATTCTTACATTGGCAAGAGGCGCACCATTATTAACTAAACGGCCTTTCACTTCGGGACATAAATGTACTTTGTGAGTACCTATATGATTATTGATCTTTCTTAATATTTCAGAAAATGACATCAGCGAACCTTAAAATTACCGTTAGCTGACAAAGTAGGAAATATTCCATATTTATATTGCCAACATCCTTGTAAAAAAAGCAATATAACAAAAAAATGTAAAATTGCAAATTAACTAAAATAACAGCTACTCTGAAATCTTTCCTTTGATCACATCACCTGTTTGATCTTTCTTAAATTAAGCAATTACTATTGATTCACTCTCCTATCTAGCAAGTGTATAATTTGCCTAATATTATAAAGGTGCTTTAATAGTTACTTTTTAAGTTTCGCCTTTGACAAAAACAGCCCCCATTCAAGTTGATATATTTTTTATTCTGGTTTGGCTATCCTGATCAATAAACTTATATAGATCATCATTGTTAACTTCTTGAAAATTTTCTTTCCAACGGCATATACTAACGCCATTATATTCATTAATAAGATGATTATCTTTAAATGAGAATAAGATTTCTTCGTCAGTAATATAACCATTTAAGGTCCGTAACTTATTTGCGTATTCAGGTTTCGTGTTTATACCCGAATTCTCACTTGACCATAATAAAAAAACCTCATTTTTATTATGTACAAATATCCTTTGAAAAGTAAACCTTTCAGCTATTAACAAAGCAGGCTGACTGGATCTCAAGCTCATTTCTGGCATTTCAAATTCGCCATTACTATCTGCAAAACACTCATCTTTTGTGTATTTACCATCAGAATAACTAAGTGATCTTGATATTTTTACATTAGCAAGAGGAGTACCGTTATTGACTAAACGGCCTTTTATTTCGGGACATAAATGTACTTTATGAGTACCAATATAATTATTGAGCTTTCTTAATATTTCAGAAAATGACATCTGCAAACCTTTAAGTTACCGCTAGCTAACAAAGTAGATAATATTCCGTATTTATATTGCCAGATAGCTTATCCACGACTGTTTTAATCTCGATAATTTGTTTGTTTTAATCAATATTAAATTGCGTTGCGCCAAAAAAATTGCTGTTCCCCTTGCGCGTAAGGTTTGTAACCTAATGGACTCAGTAACGGCTCCTGCGTTACTCTAATGGCTTTCATCTCTGTAAGAATGAGCAAAAATAGAGCAGTGAAAAGTTAATCGCCCCTAGTTCAAGCTCAAAAGGCAGCGCATATTTGGCATTTTAATGCGCTATCGCCTATTTATGGGAAATAGCCACACATCATAGGTTCTACCTTGCCTAAAAATCAAATAGCTTGCTGGCAAATTCAACTACCAAAGTTCAACACGCCTTTATTAATCACACAGCTCTATATTAAGGCTGGTAAGCAAATTAAGTGCTTCGAAGCGATCAAACTTAGCATTCGCTAAGATATTATTATTCAAATCTATATTAAACGCTGTCGCACCTACAAAATCGCATTTTGTTAGGTTAGTTTGAAAAAACTCACTATCGCGAAAATCTGTTCCTGTAAACTTACTACCGCTTAAATCAGCGTGTCTAAAATCAACGTTTTTAGCAAAGCAATGTGTTAGTTTGAGGGCTTTAAGGGTTAATTCAAAAAAAGAACTATTACTGAGCTCGCAATAATTAAAGCTCACAGGCGCATTAATACAAAGCGCTGGCCAATCTACATCAGCCCATTGCACATTATTTAATTTACAGTGGCTAAAATACACATTTTCAAGCGAGCTGTAGTTCCATTTAAGTGACGACAGATTACAGTTTTTAAAACTGCATTCTATAAATCGGCAATGTTTAAACTGCCCGTATACAAAGTCGCAATCGGTAAATGTGCACTGTTCAAATTCTGAATTTTCAGTTGTTTGCTCTGCGTGTTGCAAAGTACTAAATTGTTGTTCGAAATAATGAGTATGATTGGCAATTAACACTGTTGACTTAATTTTTAATGAGCATAGGCGCTATTTTTAGGTAAATCTTTTCTTAGCGCAAGCACAGCAATAAAAATTAAACCAAATAGTGGGAATAATGCTAAGCATCCACCAACAAAGGCCAAAATGCTTGGCATGTTACTTTTACGCTTACCGACTTTATAACTAATAAAGGCAAATATAGGGATGCAAAATAAAATGAAAAAAACTAAAAACTCACCAAATAGAGTTAAATTAACAGACATAGGAATTCCTTTTCATGCGTGGTTAAATTATGAACACCCTTAAATTTAAGCACAAAAAAACCCTTAAGCAAACAACTCAAGGGTTTTTATATTAATCGCTATTTGCTAAACAGAATTACTCTTCGCTAGAAGGCGCTTTTTCTACAACACTAATTGCAAGTTCAGCTAACGAATCAAGGTTAGGCTTACTAGGCGCGTTAGTTAATAAACACGACGCTTGTGTTGTTTTAGGGAAAGCAATAACGTCACGAATGTTATCGGTACCACATAAAAGCATTGCTAAACGGTCAAGGCCAAATGCTAAACCAGCATGTGGTGGTGTACCGTATTTAAGTGCATCAAGTAAAAAGCCAAATTTGTCTTGTTGCTCTTGCTCGTTAATACCTAAAATTCTAAATGCAGTTTCTTGCATATCTGCATTATGAATACGTACCGAACCGCCACCCACTTCGTAGCCGTTTAATACCATGTCGTAGGCATCTGAAATAGCCGCAGCAGGGTTTGCTTCAAGCTCACTTGCAGTAATATCTTTTGGTGCAGTGAATGGATGATGCACAGCATGTAATGTACCTTCGTCATCTTCTTCAAACATTGGGAAGTCTACAACCCAAAGTGGTGCCCAACTGTTAAGGTTAGTGATTTCTAAGTCAACACCAATCTTAACGCGCAGTGCGCCCATTGCTTCATTTACTGTGTTGCGTTTATCGGCACCGAATAAAATGATATCGCCAGACTGAGCATTAGTACGCTCAAGTAATTTAGTAATTACGTCTTCACTTAAAAATTTAGCCACTGGTGACTGAACACCTTCAACGCCTGCAGTGTGGTCATTTACTTTCATCCACGCCATACCTTTAGCGCCGTAAATACCAATAAACATAGTGTAATCGTCAAGCTGTTTACGAGAAAGCTTAGCGCCACCCGGTACAGTTAATACAGCAACGCGACCTTTTTCGTCGTTAGCTGGACCTGAGAAAACATTAAACTCTACATCTTTCACTAAATCTGCAACATCAACTAATTTCATTGGGTTACGCAAATCTGGCTTATCAGAACCGTAAAGGCTCATTGCCTCGCTGTAAGGCATGATTGGAAAATCGCCTAAATCAACGTTTAACAATGTTTGCCACATCTCGCGGATCATTTTTTCAGTCATACCACGTACTTGATCAGAGCTCATGAACGAGGTTTCTATATCTATTTGGGTAAATTCTGGTTGACGATCGGCACGTAAATCTTCATCACGGAAACATTTAACAATTTGGTAGTAACGGTCAAAACCCGACATCATCAACAATTGCTTAAACAACTGCGGCGACTGCGGTAATGCGTAAAAACTACCTTTATGAACGCGGCTTGGCACTAAGTAATCGCGTGCGCCTTCTGGCGTTGCTTTAGTAAGTACAGGTGTTTCGATGTCTAAAAAGCCGTTTTCATCTAAAAAGCGACGAACAAAGCTGCTTGCTTTAGCACGTAATTTAATACGGTCACTCATTTCGAGACGACGTAGGTCTAGGTAGCGGTATTTTAAACGACGCTCTTCAGAGTTTACTTGGTTAAAATCAAGTGGAAGCGGTTCAGAGCGGTTAATAATTGTAAGCTCAGTACCTAAAATCTCAATCTCGCCTGTCGCCATGTCTTTATTTACTTGGCTATCTGGGCGTGCACGTACAGTGCCTTTTAGCTGAACACAAAATTCTTGGCGAAGTGTGTTCGCTGAACTCATTAGCTCTTCAATGTCAGAGTCGAATACAACTTGCACTAAACCTTCTCTATCGCGTAAATCGACAAAGATAAGTCCACCAAGGTCACGTCGTTTGTTGATCCAGCCACATAGTTCTACTTCTTGATCTACGTGAGTTTTATTTAGCTGTCCGCAATATATAGAGCGCATAGTTTTCCTGTCAGATAAAAGGCTTGAACGGTTATATTTATTTGTTTTAAGACGTGTGATTCAAAAAGCAGGTCACCACAATACAAATAAAGCCGCTAGCAATCTAAAAATAATCAAATTAAGCCCTGCATTATACTCAACTAACATTAAGATGCTAGGGCGTGTACGGCTTTTACCCTTGAATTTACAGCAGCTCGTTTTGTTATTTGCTACACTATCGCCACTTTATAATAAGGCGCTAGTTTGTATGTTATATATTGGATGCCCTCAGTGGTCGAGCAACGCATGGAAAGGCAATTTATTTTCAAGCCAATGTAAAAACGCCGATATGCTTAGCCAATACGCTCAGCATTTTAATTCAGTTGAAGGCAATACCAGCTTTTACGCCGACCCATCGCCAAGCACCGTGTTGCGCTGGGCAAACAGCGTTCCCGACGATTTTAAATTTACGTTTAAGTTTAATCGTCGCTTTAGCCACGAATTGCACCTTACTAATGTGCAAACCGAGCTTACTGATTGGCTAAACTTGTTTACTCCTATTTTAGAAAAAACTGGGCAAATCATGCTGCAATTACCTAAAGCATTTGGCCCTGACGACTTACCCAAACTCGCCCAATTTATTAGCCTATTACCAAAAGAGGTTAATTACGGTGTAGAGGTACGTCATACTGCGTTTTTTCAAAAAGGTGAAGCCGAAATAGCGCTTAATCAGTTATTAATGGCAAACAACATAAATCGCATATCGATGGATACTCGCGCCCTCTTTGCCGTAAAACCAACAACCGACGCGCTAATAGATGCACAACAAAAAAAGCCGCATTTACCCGTGCATGCCATTGCTACAAGCACGCAACCCATGGCGCGCTTTATTATAGCCGATTTACAAAACGACTATAAACCCTTTTATAAACCGTGGCTAAGTAAAATAAAACAATGGCTTGATGAAGGAAAAACGCCTTATGTGTTTTTTCATACGGCAGATAACCGAGAAGCGCCATTATTAGCAAGGCAGTTTTGTAAGGACCTTGGTTATAATCACAAAGCATTAAACCCATTTACTGGCGAAAAAGAAGCCCACCAGCAAGCACTTTTTTAAAAGTAAAACGACAGAGAAATAATAATGAGTGAATACGCACGTTACTTTACCGGCTACCCAGCTAACATTGTTGAGCAAGTATTAAGCCTTATAAGTAACAACAAGGTATGTGACTACTTACTTAAAAAGTATCCGCAAGCACACACTATTACCAGCGATAAACTACTTTATAGCTACGCCACAGAGCTTAAAAAACAGTATTTAAAAAACGCCCCACCGTTTGGCCGTGCTGCATTTAAAAAACAAGGCGACATGGTCACCAACGCACTTGGTACGCACACTTACCGTATGCAAGGTAAAACCCGTAAGCACGATTTAGCGATTAACAGCGACTTGCTGCGCGCTCCAGAGCCGTTATTAAAAGCGTTAGTGGTACATGAGCTCGCCCACTTTAAAGAAAAAGACCACAATTATTCCTAACAACCGATTATTGGCTAAATGTTGTCAACTTATGTATGGCTATTGTAGGTCAACATCACTAAATATTTAGCTCAAAAAAAGATGCTCTTTCTTCTTGCACTAAAAAAACAATAATTAATTTATTTGACCTAAAGCTCGACGAAAGATGGATGGTTAGCAGTTGTCACTATCAGAGTAAAAATAAGTAAGGTACAATTTTCTTTATTCAATTACCAAAGCTTAAAAATACCTAAATGTCATCTTCAAAAGTTAAGTCAGCCCCGTTGAAATATTTATCGTCATATTCACTTGGAGTACAAGATCAAATTCTAAAGATGATTGAACAAGATACATTAGGTCAATTTTTACTTAAAAAACATCCCAAAGTGCATAATATTAACAATGATAAATTGCTTCGTGAATACGTCATGAATTTGAAGAATACTCATCTACGAAAATCTTCCCCATTAAGTAAAGTTATTTACGATAAAAAAATACATGTAGTAAACAATGCTCTAGGCATGCATACATTTGTTTCTAGAGTTCAGGGTAATAAGTTAAAAAGTAAAAATGAAATACGCATTAGTGATATTTTCAAAACAGCACCTGAAGTATTTTTAGAAATGATTGTTGTTCATGAGTTAGCCCACATCAGGATCAAGCCACACGACAAGGCATTTTATCAATTGTGCCAACATATGCTACCAGACTACCATCAACTAGAGTTTGAGATGCGTTTATATCTAACTCAAGTAGAATTAAAAGGTCAAATTTACTAATAAAAATTTGATATTTATTACTACGTATAATTTCTGAGGTTACCAATAACTAAATAAGATTTACATTTGGGAACTAAAACATATAAAAACAACTCAATTAGATATAGATTTATCACAGTGTTTTTTCTTTAGAAACATCCAATACGAAAACATCAATAAACCCCTTTATCTCTGGCGGGATTTCAGTTTCAATTGATTCTTTTAATTCCTTTGCATTGGTTATTTGGTGCCTCTTTTTGTTAGCAACGTTTTCATCAGGGCCAAACCAAATCACAAGGTATATTCCTTGTTGTTCTGCATCAGGGTGAATCGAGTAGCGTTCATAAAGTTGAGTCGATGCAGCAGTGTATAGCTCCGGATGCCATTGCCCTTTTGCTTCAATTACAAGTAACCGTCTTTTGCCATCAATCATCTTGGCGGCAGTAATATCAATCCGATTTTGGTTTTGAGTCTGGTGTTCAGAGGTAATGATGATATTTTGAGGGTGGAGGCGTAAACTCAGCCTTTCCGCAATTATCTCAACAGACTCTACTTCACCTAGACGTTCATCACCTGTTGTTTTGTTACTTCTATAAAAACGATTCGCGGCATTAAATTCACCGCCATCAATATCTTTTTGATAGTTATTCAACTCTAAAATTATTAGTTGTCGTAGCCCCTCCACTGTCACTACCGCATTGTCATCTAATAACTCTATAATTTTTTGTGGTGAAGGTGGCTTAAAATCTCTTAGTGCTTTTTTCCTTAGTTGCTCTGCTTGTATACTTTTCAATGAACTATGCATTTCTAGATATAGAGGGTTACATAAAAGAGTACCAAGTACAGGAAGTGCCTTGTCGGGACCGTCGCTACCTATTTGCCAAATAATATTTGTTAAAAAACGATAGGCGGTTTCTTCAGGAGGGCTCCCTGTCCCAAAATGACCTGGCAATACGACTTGAGGCCAGTCTGAAAAAAAAGCTTTCAATATTTCTAGAATTTTATTGGACGTTAGATTTGGCCAATTTGGATGATCACTTCTATTCATTCGACCAGAACGTTTATCAAATAAAAAGATTGCACCTTTATCTTTCTTGAGGAAATTCCAATAAGGTACTGTTTGCTCTGTACTTAAAAAATAAAACGCTCTGACAAACCAAAACTTTTGTCTTTGCTCAAATACATCAGCATCTATTTGAGCAGGTTTTTCCTGTAAAAGCTGAGAACAACGCATTAGAATAATACCGTGTAGCTCTGCACTACTTCCGAATTGAGTTGCAATCTCAAAAAGTGTATTCATTGCGTAATACGTCAACTCCTCGAAACGACCAAGCCAATCAATTGATAACTTTCCTTTCAACGGACTGAATATGTCATCGTTATTTAACAAGTCAACTTCAGGGTGAGCACATATTGGGCTTACCAGCTGAGGTACAAGGTACTCTATAAGAAAACCTTCAGCCGCATCTATATTTGGAAAAAGTAAGCGATCTAACTCAATTTTAATTGCATTAACTTCATCTTGACCAACCATACGATGACCAATATTCAAATTCGTTCTCAGAGCAAAAAGCAAAGATGTTTTTACCTCCTCTAAATTCCCAGTCTCGCGTATGATTTCTATACAAGCAGCATAAAGGATAGTTTCAACTCTCAAACTTTTTGATTCGCACTGTAAATTAGCTAACTTTGTTAAATCAGGAATACTAGGTTCAATAAATTCTAAGCAATTTCTTAAGGAATTACGAACTAGTGGTTCATCACCAAACTCATCTTTAATCTTATCTGGATTGTCTAAGACCAAATAAGCAAAACGTTCCAAGTAACCAAAGTGTTTCCCTTCTTCTATCAACTTTCTATTTTCTTGAATGTAATTTATGTTTTCGGCATTAATTTGTAATTTACGGATATCACGTCGCCTCATTGAGCGACGATATTTTACATCCCACTTTCTGTTCTCATGTTTAGCTTGATTAGACAACTCTCTACTCTGCAATGCCCACCTACTCATAAATTCAGGTTTCTCATTTGCTTGTTTTCTCATCTGCTTTCGTAAAGTGTCAGTACCTTTTATTTCTGACCAGTAATTATGAGAGTGTTGTGATAAGAAACTTGTCCATAATTGAATGTTGTTCCGTTCAAATGCCAAGTCCACAATGAATCTATGATCGTCTAGAGTCAGATTAAGTCCAGCATGTGAGTAACGCCCTCCGAAAGAATGTATTCTTGTATCAAATATAAGTTCACGATCTGTTAAATCGCCGAAAACATGCGCAATAATGCTTTTTCGTAACGTTATATCCTCCTGCAGTACCTTTACCGATTTAATGTCTTGAGTGTTTCCTTGACCTGTAAAGTTTAAGTTTTTGACCCAAGTCCAAACTTGTATGGGGTTATAAGAGAGGTTAATTAATTCGAAATAATTATCTAACAAAGAACCAATTACTTTACTTATTCCTGTTCTACATTCACATTCATATGCAGACTTTTTACAATCACAAGTTAAGCCATTACTTAAAGTATCTAACAGCGATTCTGTTTGGCTTTCTTTTAGTTGAAATATAAAACGTTTAACAAAATAGCGACTCGCTAGAGTTCGAGACATATATTGTTCTTTACTTGGATATAAGTTCGCACAATTACGTAAAAAGGTTTCCAGCTCTTCGAGAGAAAATGTTTCAGGTCCAAGTGTTTCAATTACTTTCGAAGCAAGGTTAAGTGATGAGTTACTAGCTTCCTTGATTAAACAACTCAAATCCAATCGAGGTTTATAACATTTAGAACTGATAAGGCAGTTGATTGCTAACATTCGTGTCTGCATAGTTTCTGAAGGAACTAACAATAACTCTCTTAACTCTTTAATTAGTAAGCTTACAGCATCGGTATCCACCAGGAGCTCAAGTAATAAGTCTCGTAGGTCGCCATCACTTCCCACTGTTATTATTGGTCTAACTTCATTTATAACTTCCGGTGTAAAAAAACCTGCAACGCTAAATCTACGCCAAGAATCACTTCGTCTAAAGTAAGGGTCTTCGGCCTCAATATCCTTTAACCTAGATAACAATTTACCTTTTGACGAAGGACTTAATTGAGAAGGGTCTCCATTAGCAAGAACAGCGTATGGGTCTACCATAATTGCAGCTTCTTCAACTTTTTTAAAGCCCAATGATGCCATCCAGCCTAGTAAGCCCCTTAACTCATCACGAACGGTGCTGTTTGGGGCGATGACGGCTAAGCAATGATCCATAGTCAACGAATCTGATGGAGAAGAAATGCGCTTGGTAAGATAATCGGCAGCACAGTATTCAGAAACTATTTTATGAACGGGTCTATGCTGATCAGGATTATCTCCAGGCTTAAATAGTCTAGTCGCTAGAATACTGCTAACACTTCTATCATTACTGATGAGGGAACCTATGAATGGAAACATTCTATTTTCATTTACTTCATTTATACTTAGTCCTTCAACTCCAGCTAACAAAAATTTGGCAAAAACCTCCGAAGCTAATTCTATTTTCTGACTACTCGATAACGCTCCTGTAGGTTTATTACTAGCATTTACTTCTCTCGCCAAACTTCTAATAGCAAGAGTAAAAATTGATCGTTTATCAGGAAAATGTCCATCACTTTCTACATAACCATCTGCGAACAATTTAAGGAATTGTGGGTTAGGAAGGAGTGGTTCCAATGAAAAACGAGTAACTTCGGTTTGAAATTCGTCAAAAGAATCCAGCTTGGTATGATGGTGATAAATTTCTCGCTGCTCTGATTCACTAAACTCACACAGCCTGACGACAATAGGTTTATGACCGATAAACTGCTCAAAAGTATTCGTAGCTGAACTATCCCATTCGCTGGATCGACTCGATACTATAAAACATTTGGGTTTTGCCTTCGCGACATTAGCTAGAAGCTTATGAATACCGGTATTATCTACTTTAGCTAGTTCATCAAAAGCATCAATAAGCAAAGGGGTACCTACATTATTAGCTCCTAGAGAACTAAATACATTTGCAGTTATTTCTTTTGTACCTAACCGCCTAGCCAGACTACTTAATAGCTCAGTCTTACCTGCTCCTGGTTCCGCGAGGATTACAATATAGTTTGAAACAGTAAGTAAAACTTCTTCTGTGTAATTTTCATTATCAATAAAGAGTGTTCGGTTGAGATAAAATTCCTGAGACATGAAAATATATTACCTCTCAAAAAACGGTAGGGAGTTTGCTAAACATTGATACATTACTTTTTTCCAGTGATTATCAAATTGGTCGGAGTCGATAATTGGTTGCAAGTTAGCTTCAACAAATGCATCTTTTATCTGAGCGGAAGTTGCATTAGGGTTAAATTTAAAAATCATTTTTTTAAATGCGTTTTTTTGATCAATAACTTCACTTAAATGCTTTCCTGCTTCCAAGCGATACCTGTTAGCTAAGCTTAATGATTTAAAGTGGTTTTTCGCCCTATTTATATCTTCTACCCTCCAAGTTACAGGGCACTGAACAAAGTACCTTAAAGCACCATCATCTTCATTTAAATACTCAGCAAAAACCCATTGTTCTTGATAAAAAAGATCTTTATCAACATATGGATGAATAGCCTGGTCGTCTTCTAAAGTGGCATAATCTTGACCTTTCTCACCCATGTTACAATCACGGCAAGAAGGAACTAAATTAAGCGGCATTACTGAAAATTCAGGAAAATGAGCTTTGGGTAAAAAATGATCTAAATTCTTGGTTTGTCCTATATCACCACAAAATGGACAACGCTCTCCAGAAGAAACCAACAATGTATCGTAATAATCTCTTGCAGGTTTATCTTTATCACGTAAATTATTTTCATATAGATTAACTAATTTCCTCTTTGTCATGTGACCAACAACTGGAGTTGTATTAGTTAAAGGGTTAACTTTAGGGTACGCGTATAAATTACCAGCCAGACTTAATGCTTGGTATTGTTGTTCTTTTGCGTAAAAGGTTAGGAAAAGCGAAATAAAGTTATTTCTAACATTAACTTGTTCCATTCCTTCTGAGCACTTTAATAACATATCATTGAAAGAAATATCAGGTAGGGCTAGTCTTTTCATTATGCTTTATTCGCATCCCTACTTAAAACCATTGCTTTTAAAACGGTTCTGCCTTCTAAGCCTATTTGATTTTTATATTCTGATAATATTTCATCATACGATGCCCCAGACTCAACAGACCTAGTTAGAAGCGAGTGATATCCTGAATTCTTAACTTCTAAAGCAAATACTTCACGAGTTAATACACCAAGATTTTCTCCAAAAGTTTCTATTTCTGGTCTTTCAACTGCAATAGCTTCTCTAACGCGATTGACTTTCCATACACATGATTTAGGTACTTCTTGAAGAACAACAGGGGAATGAGTAGCGATTATTGCTACTCCATTATTGATATACAATAAATTACTTAAGGTACGCAAAAACGCAGACAAAAGAGGTGGGTGTAGATGCCCCTCTGGCTCATCTAACAATACAAGAGATTTCTCCCCAACAGTATTAACTAATCTCGTGATAGTAAATAATACAATGGCATGGCCTGAACTCATGCACTGTAAGTAATTGGTAATGTCCTGATAAAATAACTCTTCAAATTTATTATTATCAATTTCAGTGTTTTTGTACTTTTCTTTAAGGTTGGCATACCTCGTGTTGAGGATGCTTAACCCCATATTTTCGAAGTTCTGATCGCTACTTAAACTATTAATAGCATCTAACCATAGCTCTTTTTTACTTTCATTACTTAAACAACCAATTAAAGCAGAAACAAACTCCTTACGAAGAGCTCCTAATGAATTTAAGCCTTCATTATTTTCTCTGCTTTTTAAACCAATATAAAAATACTTTGTTCCCTTAGCCGGGTCTGGTTGTTCTTGAGGAGGAGTAAAAGGGTCAAAAGCGCTAAATGAAACTGATACTAAGGAACGGAAATAACCTTTTGGTATTCTAGTTGTCCTTTGATCATTAATTTCTGTAAAAAAGCATTCGTTATTAGACGGTTGGGTAATTGCATCAATCATATTATTTAAGATTGTTGTTTTACCACATCCATTACGACCGATAAATGCATGGATATTGGTATTTGGCGTAGAGCGAACTTGGACTAAAAATGGTATTGTTAAATCACAATACTCGGCATGATTAGCTCTTGTAAAAGCGAAATTAAAACCAATGAATTTAAGACCAGATAATTCTCTAGCAAACTGCCCATGTATTTCTGATAAAGTAACATCACGAAGTAATGATACATTTAAAACATCTTCGTCTTCTATATCTTCGAGTTTTTCTGGGTTATAAACAATATCTTGTAATGAAGTCAGAATTTCCTTACTTAATTCTGAATCCAGTTTATTAAGTTTTTTGTAATATTCAACATCTGTCCCTAATGAAAAGTACTGTTCATTTAAAAGTGAAAAACTTTTATCAAACGTTGTATATGTACCTTTATCGGTGGTTTGCCCCTTAAACCCTATTTTAACGTCACCAATTTCATGCTTACTCCCTGTTTTATCAAAAATAGTCAGATAAAACATAGTAATAAAAGAATGATCATTCCAATAATCTACATTCAGGTATGCGGTGCTAATACCTGTAGTTGGTCTATAAGCATTTCTCGGAAGAACTACAAAATTCATCATTACATCCCACCATAAAACGTATTAACAAAGCCTTTTAGCTTTTCTGCCAACCTTGGTATTACTTTTTTGCGTTGTAATACACTAGGTGGCTTTTCCATGGTGGCTACAATGTCTTCACGCAACGGCTCTTGGTTGCTGAATATCATGCGTTCAACAAGTTCTTTTACGTTTTCTGGTATCAAGTGTTCTTCTTCAGCCATTGCTTGGGTAGCTTTTTCTTTTTCTACTTCCCAGTAAGCGGCAAAGGCATCGTCAACTTCTTCGGCTGACTGTACATCAGGCAGGTTTTCTTGAATGAATTTATCAATCAGCTCTTGTTTACTACGCAGTTCAGGATCTCCACCAATGGTTTGCATTAGTGATTTATACTGCTGCTGGTATTCTTCGTCAGAGTCAGATTGTTTAAGCTTGCTTAGTAGCTTTAAGATGTAAGCAACATTCACTTCATCCATTGCTAGTAACTCAAGCTCAAAGTCAATTTCTTCTAATATCGACTCTTTTTCAGGGGCTGTATTAGTTTTAACCTTGTCGTATAAATCGAGGTATTTACTTTTATAGTCTTCATATTCTTGTTCTTGAATACAAACATCATCAAACTTAAAGTCAGCAAAGGTAGAAAGCACATTACGTAACCGCATCAACTCCCTGAAAGCTTTAATAAACTCTAACTCAGCGTTTTCATCTTCAAGGCTATCAACGCTCGCTGTATCAGGTGCGATGATTTGCATTTGGTCTAACGCTTGGTTAAACATCTTAATGAATTCTTCATACGGCGGCATGATCACCGTATCTTTCGCATCCTTATTTGAAAACAGCGCTAAAGCATCATCGGTGCGCTTTTTCAGGTTACGAAAGCTAATAATGTTACCTTGCGACTTTTGCTCGTTTAAAATGCGATTGGTGCGTGAATATGCTTGTATTAACCCGTGATACTTAAGGTTCTTATCAACATAAAGTGTATTTAAGGTTTTACTATCGAACCCCGTTAAGAACATATTTACCACAAGCAAAATATCAACTTTTCGCTCACGCACTTTTTTAGAAATATCGTTGTAGTAGTTGTAGTAAGACTCGCTATCTTTAGTGGTATAACTACTGCCAAACATTTTGTTGTAGTCGCCTATAAACTCTTCCAGTCTATCTCGGCTATGGCTGGCTATACCTTCGTACTGGGCTTGAGGCTCTGCAACTTTATCTAATACAACTTCTTTACCCAAAACAGCTTCGTCTAAACCATCAGCATCTGGGTCTTCTTCGTTCGCGGCATACGAGAAAATAGTAGCGATTTTAAGGTTATGTTTATCTTCTGCCTTTTTCTGTGCAAATAGCTCATAGTACTTAATTAATGCTGGCACGCTTGAAACACAAAACATGCCGGTAAAGGCTTTGCTATGGGTTTTACGATTATGCTGAGCAATAATGTAGTCGGTTATTTTTTCTAACCGAACTTCAGACTCCATTAACTCTTTGGTGTCGATACCTTCAACGTCAATATCAACTTCATTGGCGCTATCTTTTTTCTTATAACGGCCCACATACTCAACATTAAACTTAAGTACGTTTTCGTCTTTAATAGCATCAACAATGGTGTACTTGTGTAATGGCTTATGGAATAAATCACTGGTGGTGTATTTACGAGAAAATTTAGACACCGCATTTTCAGCAAAAATAGGCGTACCAGTAAAACCAAACATTTGGTGATTCATAAAAAAATGGCGAATTCGCTTATGCGTATCACCAAACTGACTACGATGACATTCATCAAAAATAAATATCACGTTTTTATCTTTTACAGGTTCCATACGGCTTGAATAACGTTTATTGCTAATGGCGTTATTAAGCTTTTGAATAGTAGTAACAATCAACTTTTCATTACGGCGAGTATTAACCTTGCCACCTTTTGCTTTAGTTGATGACTGCTGTTCACCGTCTTTTTCAAGGTAATACACATCTTTACCGGTGAACTGGTCAACTAGTACTTTGGTTTTGTCTGTACCGTCTACACAACCTTTGATGAAGCTATTAAATTCTTTGGCGGTTTGATAATCCAAGTCTTTCCGGTCAACTACAAACACCACTTTGTGAATGGCGCTATCACCGGTAAGTAACTGAGCGGTTTTAAATGAAGTAAGTGTTTTACCTGAGCCGGTAGTATGCCAAATATAACCATTTTGCTTTTCTATTGATTGGTTACTAGCTTTTAATTTTTCACGCTCCGCCACCCCGTCAATAATCGCTTCAGTGGCGTATATTTGATATGGGCGCATCACCATTAATATACGATCTGTTTCGTTCAGCACCACGTATTTAGTGATCATATCGGTTAAATGATTAGGTGTTAAAAACACCTTGGCAAATTCGCCTAGCTCGGTATAACGGTCGTTATTTTCTTTTGCCCAGAAGAAGGTTTGTTTAAAGCTTTGCTTGCGGTTATTGGCGTAGTATTTGGTATTGACACCATTAGAGATAACAAACACCTGCACATATTGGAATAAGCCATCTTCAGCCCAATAAGAATGGCGCTGATAACGATTAATTTGATTAAACGCTTCTTTAAGCTCTAAACCACGGCGCTTTAATTCAATTTGCACTAGTGGCAAGCCGTTAACCAATATTGTTACGTCATAACGGTTTTTATAACGGCCTTCTACGGTAACTTGTTGCGTTACCTGAAAATGGTTTTGATTAACATCGTCATCAATAAAGCGGATATAACCTGCTGTGCCATCATCTTTGTTAATTTGTAGCCTATCACGCAGTATTTTTGCTTTATCAAATACATTACCTTTACCTAAGGCATTACGAATCTGTTTAAGCTCATTGTCACTTATTTCAAAGCCATTAAGCTTTGAAAGCTGCTTTTTTAAGTTAGCTCTTAATGACTCAACATCGGTGATGTTAACCTTTTCAAACTGCTGCTTACCTGCAACTTTTTTAGCAAGCTGAGCAACTAACTTATCTTCTAATTGTTGTTCTGACTGATAGGCCACATTAACTTCCTTTTCTTTTAGGCATAATCAATTTATTCCTATACAAGCATCTGCTGTAGCAAACCTTTTTTGAAGGTTTGGGTAAGTTCCAATTGCTGTTTTACAGCATCTATTTTACTTTGCAATGAAAGAAAAAAGTTCGCGATTTCATCTTGCTCATCTTTGTTTGGTAGTTCTTTTTTAAAGTGAATAAACTCACTGAAATGAACACGTTTTTTTTCTTCTAAGGTTCCTGTAGCTGTTTGATGGTATGTTTTCATCATTTCATAGCTTCTGAGGTAGAGCTCAAAAAAATCCATATTAATTGACTCATCAACATAAAAGACGTCGTAATATTTAGAAATTTTAACTGAGCTTTTTAAATTATTTTTAGCTATAGCACCGAAACGTAAATTCATCGGGTTTGCTACGAAGTCATTTGGATACACAAGTTTATAAGCCTCAGTTTCATCATTGACCAAGAAATCTCTTGTATATCTAGCAGACTTCATTTCAATTCCAGTCTCTATCGTTAAGCTTGCTAACGGACTACTATCCAAGTCATTAGGATATTCGGTACGCTGTTTTATGAAATCATTAAAGTGTCTTTCCTTCCAATCAGGAAAAAAATTGCCATCATTGTTTTTAAAACGAACCTCCTGCTTAAATATTTTTTGCAGCAACCCCTTTTTGTATAGCTTTAGACATTCTTCTTTTTCTCGGAGTAAGTTTACTTTCTTTTCAAGTTCATTAAAAAATTCAGCGATTTTTCTCTGCTCTAATTTATCTTTTGGAAAAAAGAATGGATATGCGTTAATAAAGTCCATATCTGCTCTTGGCATTTTAGAGCCAGAACTAATTGTTGATACACGAAAAAACTTGTCTGTGCGCATTAGATAAAGTAAGAATTCATTTTCTAATTCTTCAGACTCCATAGGTAATATTTCTGAAGAGCAGACGCCATCAACCGGAGCTATTGCCAATTTTTTTAAGTTAGGCCTTAACTTACCAAATAGGACTTGTCCTCTAGAAAATCTATTCTTAATGCTTTTTTGATTCTTGGACTCGCAGTTACCTAATACCCGCCCACTGCCTTTCTCTATGTGTTCTAATTCTATGCAAGGGAGATTTTCATGATCTTTATCTGGGTTATATTTTCTTTTTGTTACTGAGACTATTTTTCCAAAAGGTTTTGAAACCCAATCGTCTGAAAACTCAGGAAATCTTATCTCTGGATTAGCTTTATTGATACTCATTTTACGCTCCAAAAGGTAATTTAATACCTAATTTTGAAGCAAAATTTTGAAGCTGTTCATCTGAGTTTGACAACTTGTCTTCAATTTTTTTAGATTTATAAAGTAATTCATTTAAATCGATTGCATCTTCCTCTTCATATGAATCAACGTATCGCGGAATATTCAAATTAAAGTCATGGTCTTTATTAATCTCAGAGATTGGGGCGAGGTAAGAAAGTTTCTCTGTTTGCACTCGTTTTCCATAAATATCTAAAATTAATTCAAGGTGCTCATCTCTCAAATAGTTCTGTTGCTTTTGCTTCTCAAACTTTTGGCTTGCATCAATAAACAAAATATTGGCACTATGCTCTCGATTTTTTTTGAGCACTAAAATACATGTAGGAATATTTGTTCCATAAAAAATATTGGCAGGTAGCCCAATTACTGCATCTAGGTAGTTTTTATCTTTAATTAAATGCTTACGAATATGCCCTTCAGCCGCACCACGGAATAAAACGCCGTGGGGTAATACAACAGCCATAGTGCCATTTTCATCTAGCTGATGAATCATATGTTGAACAAAGGCAAAATCGGCTTTGCCCTTAGGTGCCAACTTACCGTAATCTTGAAAACGTTCATCTGTTAAAAAGCCTGCTGACGCACTCCAACCAGCTGAAAATGGCGGATTTGCTACTACCGCTTCAAAGCGCTTTTCTATATGGTGCGGTTGCTCTAAGGTATCGTCTTGCTGAATATCAAAATTACGGTAATGCACACCATGTAAAATCATATTCATGCGGGCTAGGTTGTACGTACTTGGGTTAGATTCTTGTCCAAAATAGCCGCCAACTTCACCGCCTTTGCGTTTGATCTCTTTTGAGACTTTTAAAAGCAGTGAGCCTGAACCACAAGTAGGGTCGTAAACACTTTTCAGCTTATCTTTACCATGTGTCACTAACTTAGCTAATAATGTAGAAACCATAGGTGGTGTATAGAATTCACCGGCTTTTTTACCTGCACCTGAGGCAAACTGACCAATGAGGTATTCGTAAGCATCACCTAGTACATCAATGTCAGTTTCATGATGAAGAAAATCAATATCATCAAGGTGGGTAAGTACTTTTGAGATAAGCTCGTTTTTAGCGTTTTCTGTTTTACCTAGCTTGTTCGAGGTTAGATCTAAGTCGTCAAACAAACCGTTAAAGTCATCTTCTGCGGCAGTACCCATCGTACTTTGTTCTATATGGTTAAGCACATCAGATAAGTCTTCTAAAATAAACTCGCCGTTTTCACCTTTTTGCGCCAATACATGAAATAGCTCGTTAGGCTTTAAAAAGTAACCTAAATGGTCGATTGTCTCTTCTTTAATCGCTTCTAAGTATTCTTTGCCTTCGTCTGTGTTTTCATCAATAGCGTCAAACTTAATGCCATCTTCTTTTAATAACTCGTCAGCATATAAATCCATACGCTCAGACAAATACTTGTAAAAGATAAACCCTAAAATATAATCACGAAAATCATCGGCACTCATATTGCCGCGAAGCGTATTAGATATTTTCCAAAGTGTTTCTTTTAATGCTTTTGTATGCTGTTCAACCATGCTGGTTAACTTCCTTTTTAAATTCTTTAATGAGTTTTTTTTATGTCTATCAATGGCTCTACTCGTTCGGTAGACGCATGTTCGTCCATAATTTTTCTCTTCAACCATTGACTGATCCGATTAGAGAGATTTTTGTAAAGACTAATTAAAGTTATCCCCCATATCGCTCCTAGAAGATTCAAGATTATCGTAATCACCGTAGCTATAGTAAAAATCAAGCTTGTTTTACCATTGAGTACGTTTATACCTTTTAACGAAGAGTAGATCCCTAAAACTAAAAAAAAGCATAAAACTAATGTTAGCATCAACGATACAACCCTCCCTGAACTGTCGAGGAATGATTCAAACTTTCCTATTTTTGAATTGCTTATGATTAGCTCTTCATTTACTAGAGATAACTTTGATTGTTCAATATTTACTGCATTTTCAATGGCTGATTTTTTATCTTCTTCTTTTTGAATCTCAAGACGTTTAACTATTTCTAAAACACCTTCGTCAGAAAAGTCATCACCAATTTCGATTGAGTAATCATTAACTTCTTTAAGTAAATTTTTATGATATCGAACTATTTCAACTGTTTCGTCATCAATAACACCAGCACTGTTCATTTTTTTAAATCTAGATAAGAAATTTTCCCATACAGAATTAGACTTATTTAATGTTGCATAAGCATGAGAAACCAATGTCTGTGTAGGTAAATCTTCATAATTATCTTGATGCTTTAGCCAGAAAATAGTTGTTAGCCAAGTATCCGATATTACAACTGGTATGCCTGAATCAATATCTGATGAAAGAAACCTGTTGGCATATTTAATTAAAGCTGTATTTGGTGTTACGAAAACTGAGAATTTATCGCTAAGAGACTTAGTTACTTCACTAGCTCGTGAATTGTGAATTCTTGAAATACAAACAATATCATGTTCTATGCTTTGCTTCGAAGTTAAACTAACGGCGTGTTTGCTTTTCAAATGATTTTCTAGCTCTGTTTCATTACATTGATGGTCTGGGTCTATTTTCCAGCCATATTTGACATGAATTCCTGAATCAGCCAGATTTTTTTCAAGTAAAGCTTGTTGAGTTTCAAGCTGCGGAATATCAATATTCTTGCTTAATAATAGATGAAGTGTTGCAGGGTTAAAATTATCGCTATTCCCCCTTTTTAAGTCTCGCTTCCAAGCCTCAAATAGACCTTCTGTTTCTTTTAATGTTTTATCAAAAATATAGACATTTACTTCCAATAATCGAAGTAACTTTACCAACTCTTGTATAGCATTTTGTGACATGCGGCCGCTGTAACCAAGAAGTGCAACAATTAGTGGGGTATCAAGGTAAACACTTATATTTGAATATATTTTCTTGGTTGCACTTTTAGCTTTCTTATCTGCAAAGAATAAATAATTAGCTAACACAACCCCTTTAAGAACTGTTTGAACTTCTTCCCAATTCCTTGAGTTACTCTGATAAAGGTGCGCTATATAACTAGCAACTAAGTGAGATTCGTTTTTAATATTTTGCTTAGAGTCTTTTTTAGAAACGGCCTTCTTTGAGATTAATGACGCGACATTATTTTCAATAAATGTAAGTAATATCTTTTCTGCATAATCAGCTGTGATTGTTTTATCAAAATTTGATTTAGTGAAATCTACAAAATCAAAAATGACCGATTCTAATGCATCTTCAAGATGACTTTTATTTTTTTCATACTGCTCTCGATAAGGCGTTAAGCTTTCACTAATAGGCACATAAAGGTGATTATCAATTTTTACTAACTTCTTTTTCTTGGCTCTAATTAGCAATACTTTTACGACAGCCTCAGGTGGTTTAAAGCCAAATTTATCTTTAAATTTATTCGCTAAAGAAGGCACATCAAAAGGATAATTTTCTATCTCTAGAATCGTATTAGCTAAAAAAGGAATATATAGATCTATTTCGTCTTTAAAATCATGCGCTTTTAGTGATTCAAGTAATGCTAAATTAACAATTGCACTCATATTCTATTTAATTCCTTTAAATTTGATAGCCGGGTGCAATAGCGAGGTTTTCAGCACCGTATAATGTTTGGCAGTTTTGTAAATAGAGCTGGTATTCTGGGCCTGAAAGTGAACCACTTTCAGAACAATCCACGTTCCAGCGCCTTAATAAATATCCTGCCATTGCTGCACGTACGTTAACTTCTAATACGCCTTTTTCCATTCCAAAATCGAGCTTAATGGCGGTTGGATGCTTAACGTTATTTGGGTGCGGAATAATTTGTAATGGCACCATACGCATCCACTGATGATCTTCTAACTTATCTTCTTCTAGGGATGGTGGCTGTGCAAGCAGGGTAACTTGGGTAATACGAGTTAATACAAAGTCTCTGAATGACTTTGATTTACGATCATAGGCTCTTAAATGCCAACGTAAGCCGTTATCTACTATTGAGTGAGGCACTAACTCTCTTGCTCCCAAACCGCTGCTTAAAGACGTGTATATAACTTTAATAGGCTTATGGTTGATAATCGCTTGAGATAGCTTAGCAATAATATCAATATCAGGTACGTTTAACGAGCTCGGTGATTCAACAGGGAATGAAATATCGCCAATAGAGTCAAAGCCATCACTAATGTTATTCGCTAACTTAATAAGCGTGCGGCGTGCATCATGTTTAAATATGGGCTTGAATTGCGTGGTGATGAAGTATTTTTTTTCTACGTTGTCATACGCCATATTCTCAGGCGCATTGTCTTTGTAGAATTTTAAATCTCTGGTTGCTGCGGCAAGGCCTAATTCGAAATGACTGACTATTTCACTGCGAGTTACCATCCCAGTAAAATAGAGCTTAAAGTCGATATAAGCTAAGCGCTGCTTCTGTGCAAAACTGAATTCGTCCATTTTGAATTTTTTAGCCGTTATAATCGGATAGATTTAATATGTATCATTTTGATTCGAACTACAAGTGATTTAGAACAGCACTTAAGGATATGCAATATTAGCCTTCTCTAAATAGCTCACTAATTGAAACTTTAAGAACTTGTGAGAACTGCTTTACTTCTATATCGGTAACTCTTCTAACATTCGACTCTATTTTAGCCAAAGTGCTTCGAGTAATGTTCCATTGAGCTAAGTGACATTTAGCGACGAGAACTTCTTGTGTCCAAGCTTTGTCTTCTCTAATTCGTTTAATATTTGTACCAATAATATTCATAACATCGTTTGCTCCGTTAACGGAGCTTGATTGACACAAATAAAAACCCTAGAATTGCTCCGCTTTCGGAGCAAAAAATTAAATTAGAGGTTTTCTTGAAAATAGATGTTCTTGTGGCACAAATTATTAAAGCGCCAAATTTTGACAACTTTACAACCAGCGATGTCAGATCATCCTATATAACTTTAAAAAATGATCCTTCTTTAGATCGTGTAATTGTAAGAAAAAAGCTTTATGCAGAACTCCTAAAGCTAGTGAAGAAAGGCTGGTTAAATAAAAAAAGTACAGGAAGAAAAGGTTTTACCCGTTTTAGTAAAACAGAGTTATTTGATTCTGAGTGTCTTAATATTCTTCAAGTCAATAAACCAATATCAAAGATGTTTAAAGAAGATAAAAATAAAAATCTAACTGCTAAATTAAACCTCTATAAAGCGGATTTATTATTGAATATTGGTGAGTCAGAGGCTTACAAAGAACTGTATTCAGAGTTTCCTGAATTAGTGGACGAGATACAACCTCAATTTAATAAAGCTAGGGATAATAATACGAGAATACTAGGGAAAATAAGAGCTATTGAAAGCTTACTTAAGCAAAATGAACCTGTAGAGAAGATATGAAATTAAGGCAATGGCAAGCTAAATGTATTGATTTAGCATTAGCTCAATATGTAAGTGGAAAAAGACATTTTTTAACTTTGGCAACACCAGGTTCTGGTAAAACGGTGATGGCCTCAGAGTTAGCAAACCAGTTATTACAAAAAAATCTAATTGATTTAGTAGTTTGCTTTTCTCCTTCTTCTATTGTGGCCAAAGATTTTAGTGAATGTCTGCACTCAAGAACACAAGAGCGTTTTGATGGATTAATAGGTGCTAAAGGCAGGTCGATCACATATCAAAACTTACAATACCTCGATACAGATTTTTGGTATCTATTTGAGAGATACCGTGTGTTTGTAATATTTGATGAAATACACCATTGTGCAGGCTCAAATATTGATAATGCCAATGCATGGGGTGAGCAGATAATTCTTAACATTCAAGGCAAGGCAATATTTACACTGGCATTGACAGGTACGCCTTGGCGCTCAGATGCAGCCCCTGTTGTTCTTTCTAATTATTTGTTCCCTAGCAATAAAATATCCTGTGATTACACTTACGGGCTTGCTGAAGCGATTAAAGATGATGCTTGCCGCATTCCGAAGATCATCGCTGTTGATAATAATAATATTTCGGTTATCGGTGATAAAGAAACTAAAACGTTCACTAGCTTTAAGTCTTTATTAAGTGACTCCGGCGTTTCTTATCGAGGAGTTATTGAAAATGAAGCAGTGATAAAATACATAATTTCTTCCGCAAATAATAAATTAATACGACTAAGGAAAGTTAATTCCGATGCCGGAGGTTTAATTGTTGCGTCATCGATAGAGCACGCAATAAACATATCTATATTAATAAAAACTTGTTTTAACGAAGATTCTATCGTGGTGACGTATCGCGAAAATGAGCCAGCTAATATCATTCAACAATTTAGGCATTCGAATTCTAAATGGATAATTTCAGTGGGAATGATTAGTGAAGGAACTAATATCCCTCGATTACAGGTTTGTTGCCACCTAACCAACATAAAAACTGAAATACACTTTAGACAGATATTAGGTCGAATATTGAGAATGACTGATTCAAAGAATCAAGAGGCAATATTATACATGCCTGCTGAGCCTAAGCTGTTGGAATATGCTTATAGAATTAATCAAGATATCCCTATTGAAGCCGACATGGTTAAATTTGATAAAATGAAAAAGATTGATTCTGAAGGAATTGAAGATAAAGAATTAAGTACCGTGACTTTTGATAAGAAAAAACCTACTAACCACTTGATTGAATTCGGATTGGGTGGCCTAGACAACTTTAGTGGTACTATTGAGCAATCTGACTTATTTAACGTTGATGATCCAGTTGAAAAACATTTTTTGACGAGTTCTTATGAAAAAGTGATGAATATTTATGGTCAATTTCGACAAGAGTCGATTGCGCTAGGCTTGAGTGAATTAAGGTGAACTAATACAACTAATACAAATTAAGATTTGGCCTGTTTAATATCTAATTCAAACGCCTTTATTGTGCTTTTCAGTGATGCCAAGGCTTCTGTAAAGTTCAGCTCTTTATCCTGAATTTGCTTTTCAATGCGAATTAATTGATCTTCCACAATTGCTACCGATGCTGATAGCGCAACTGCACTATAAGCTTTAGCGTAGCCTCGTATTTTAGCGAAAGCTAAGTGGATGTAAGTATCAAGGGAGTGTAATTGCGTATGTCCTGTCCACTCTCTTAACTGTAATTTAAAAGTTTCGGCATTAAGTAAGTGTTTTCTAAAATCATCAGTATTCGTAATATCTTCATGCTGTTGAATAATTTCAATAAGCTTGTTTGTAATAAACGCATGACGATAGAGATGCGGGTGAAACTCACCTTTGAGGCCTAACTCGTTTTTCCATTTATGGAGGTATGTAGTCCATGAATCAGGTTTAAAAGGCTCACCTGTTTTTGTTGCGATGAACAAGAAACCATGATCTTTATCTCCAATGAGCCCTTTTTTCTTCATGATTTTGCGACGATATTTCATGTATTGAGCAATATCAGTAATAAGTGTATGGGGAATGGGCACATGTCTTGTCGCTCTTTCATCCTTGCGCTTCAGCGTGTGCATTTTAAGGCTTGGCTCGAGCATATCTCTCGCCTCTTTAAAATCATCCACAGTTACGAGATGTAGCTCTTGTACGCGTCCTCCAGTTTGCTCCATTAATTGATATAGTGCTATGTCACGATAACGAACTGCTTTATTAGGGTTGGTTTGTATAAAGCGCCATACCTTTAACGCGTCATTTTCACCAACGGGTAACCGTCTTTTAACAGCATCTTTGCTTGGCAAGCAAAGATGAGAAATCGTGGTAACTTCTTTCTTGTGCCTACTTCCCTCAATTGAAATTTTGTGAGTAGTTTCGACCACTGTTATAGCATTCGCTTTGTCTACGCCAATAAATAGATTCAAGTCATGGTAAATTTGGACAAACTCAAGAAATTTAAGGCATCTAATTCCGACTTCTAAAACTCTATTATTACTTTTAACCTTTTCACCATTAAGATGTTTCTCGCTTTGTAGACCCTGTATAAACAGACGAAAAGTAGCATCGGTTAAGTCGCTAAAACGGTTGAGATGTGTTGCGCTCTCGACGTGATAGATCAAAGCTATAATACTATTGGCATACGTCCTAATTGTCTGATATTTCAACCCTTCCTCTAGAAGTTTATGAATATACATATTTGCTTCGTAGCAGGGCATATTATTTTTATATGTTACAAACGGGATATCTCTTGGTTTATAAAATGTCAATTTGCCGTCAAAACCCAGATGTGACCAGCGAGCAAAGTTTTTTAATTTAGTTATAGGCATTATACTTCGCCATAGTTAGCATAATTAAGCTGTGCTTCAACCTTCTTATTAATATCTTTGTAGCGCTTTAAACGCTCTTCATCAGTCCCATCTTGTAATGCCATTGCTTTTAAGTTTGCGCGCATTTCTTTAATGACTGTATTCAATAAGAAATTACTTTGCTGAGTGATAGCAAGGGTTTCTGCAATTGATGCAAGCTTTTGTCTTGCACTCTCTTCATTACTCTTTTTTATTTTTCCTGTTAAAGCTTTCTCTATGGCAACACGAGCATTCATTCTGAGTCTATCAAAACCTGTAAATCCATCGTCAAACAACAACTCTGAAAGGCTTTTAACTGTATTAATGGCACAAGCAACGATATTTCGTTCGATATTTTCATACTTGGCTAAGCCACCTTGTGATTTAAGCGCTTTTACAAGGTGGCTATTGTTTTTAAATTCATCTGGCGATTTGATGATCTCCATTAACAGGTATTGAGTTGCCAGTATTGATCTTTGATTATTTTCTTTATTTTTTCTCATTATCCTGGTTCTTATTTTGCTTTTACTTGAAATGCTAAGTTGAACGTTTCTCTAACCACCCCATCTTCGTCTGTAACTTTAAAAAAATTAGGCTCCAAGCTGATTTCACCCGATTTAAGTAACTCTTCGAGGTTCGATTCCAAATTTGCTTCTGCCTTCAATTGTTCAATGTGTGGAATAGTTATGTCTTCTTCATCAGCCAGATCAATGACGCTTTCCAAATCATCAATAACTACCGCACCAGCATTATATTTTTTAGCGAGTGTTTCTTTTAACTCACCAATACTTTTAAGCTTTTCTAACTCACCATTCTTATTCAATACACCCTGCACAATAACAGTAGCCTTGACCCCATTGAGAATGTCGCCCACTTCATTACTTGATATGTAATGATATAAATGGGACATATCAGTATGTCCAAGCATCCATCGCAAGGCTTCAAGTCCTTGAAAACGTTTTTGCCAGAAAAAAAGCAAGGCAAAAAAACGGCGCAACTGATGCTGCCTCACATACTGTCGTCTTAGCTCTCCATTATTCATTTTAACTAGGGGGGTTTCAAAATAGTCACATATTAAATCGAAGTTGGCATTGAAGCTTTTAACCGAAGATCTAGTAAGATGGCACATTCTTGCATCTAAGTTATTAAAAAGGTTTGTACTTTTACCCTTAACTATCCCTTGCGATATTGCTGATTCGTTAAATGCTTCGAGTCGCCAGATAATTTTAGCGATAGAGGTTGTAATAGGCCTTTGAATGCTTATGTTAGAAGATATCTTTCCGCCATTTCCAGACTTTTTTAGTTTAAAAATAAGATTGTAATCAATATTTTCATGTTCAAACGGGCTTAAATTTGGAGATAGATTACCACTACTTTTTAATGATATTAACTCATCTTGTCGTCTTGCCGTAATAATACCGGTGAGGTACTGACAGCTCCCTATTAATAAGCTGTAAAGCTCAAATAAGCTCTCATTATTCCGTATGGCGTCATATTTGTTAGCATCTAAACTTTCAAAAGGTAAAACCTGTCGAATACCCATTGCTTTGATCCCTTTTTCATTCAACATACCCATTACTTTCGTTTTCATAAAGTGTCCACGCTCAGTTAATGACATGCTCTGGTAAATATCAGAAGTTGACGTACGTAACCTTTTGCTCGATCGCTCTTTATTACTTCCTGTTTTTGGATTTTTGCTAGCCCCTTGCACGAGCGCAGTAAAGCAAGCGTCCAAAATTTCTTGTTGATACTTAAGAGTAAATTCAAAAGATTGTCGTATGAGTTTAAAGACCATATCAGGGTGCAAGGTTTGAGTACGGCCTTTGGGCTTCAATGCTACCAAAGCATCAATTTGTCTTAAGCAAAGTGATTTTGTGGCCTCGATGGGTGGTGAACTTGCGTTGTCTTTGAATATATTTGTGTTAATCAACTTAGCCACTGATATGTAGGTTTGAATTGTCACCTCTGAGACTGACGTCTCTGAGCTATCAGTGTTAAAGGAAGGATATTCAGTGGATATGGTTTTTTCGGCAATCCATAGCTCAGGTAAACTGGGAACATTTATGTCTGATACTATCTTGCCCTCAAAGAGCAGCGTTGAGAGCACTTTGCCTTTAGCAGCAACTCCAGCTTTACTTTTATAATAACCTTGTTCGTTAAGCCAGCAGCATGCCTTGATGCGATCAGCCTTTGATAAATAAAGTGTTAAATCGTCCTCTGCTATATTTCTGCTTACAAAAGGGTACTTAACCAAAAAAGCTTTCACCTGCTCTTGTGTGATGCTATCGCCGTGCATTTTAAGTAGCTCAACAGTTCGATTTTTAATGTCATATATCCCATTGATTGGTCCGTCCTCAGACATCACTTTAAAAAGAGACAACCAGAAATCAGCAGTAATGTTGCTAAGGTGATATTGACTTAACTCTAATTCGGTTGAGCGTAATAAAATTGCATCAATTAATGAGGTGACTTTCGTTACCCGACTTTGTACTGTGGTAGTTTTAATGAGCGAACCACCATTTTCAAGAGGATCAGACACTGCGAGTAGCCAGTTTTTAAAACCATTGAGAAGAGGCTTATGTTTAGAATGAGTGAGAGGTAAACCATCGTCAAGAATAACCGATGACCAGTCAATAACCTTATCCCTTTTTATAAAGTTCATGACAGTGACATCATCATCATACTCACTCTTAAACCAATAAGGCATTTCGTAAGCTTGAACGTAAATGTGGGTAAAATGATTACCAATTTCGCGTTGTAGAGCAAAGTCTTGGTTTTCAACAGCGTAGTAAAGTGCTTCAGTTAACTCTTCGCTGTTTAGCTCATGAAGACCTACTTTTCTTTCCTTTAAGTTATTTACTATTAATTTTAATATGTTAACGCTCCAGCAACTAGTTGAATATCAAGTGGGCTTTTCTTTGCTCTGGAGATAAGCTGTGTACGTTCTAAATTGACTATACTTTCTCGCGCATCTTCGGTCAGAATGATTGTAGCTGCCTCATACCAGGTTGATACGATGTCGCGAAAGATTTGACCATCTTGTATTTCTTTTGAGCGGTCCACGATACTTTTGATGGCAATAAGCACTCTCACCACATTCTCTGTGATAATCAAGGTGACCTCATCGAATAGTGCTTGAGGCTCTTTCTTCTCAACAAGAGATGAGGTTGCGTCATTTTTAAATTTACCAAACAATTTAGGTATGTCGTGAATACCGTGATTTTGTAGAAATTCATCGAGGTATTCAGGTTTAATATCAACTGCTTCAAAAAGATAGTCCGATTCCTTCATTGCGATATAAATAAGTGCATTTTGAAATTGGCGGATCCACCTTGCATTGAAAAAATCCATCAGCGCAGATGGAAGATACTTGTTTAATAGGTCAACATTAACTGTTTCATGTCCTAAAACCTCTGCTACTGCGCGTAAAGAGTGGGTTTTAATATATGTACGAATTGCTCGGAGCTTACGGCCTGAACGTAAGCCTACCAATTTTGATAGCAATAACTTATCGTCTTCATTCATACTACTAGGATGGTTATAAACCCACTGTCTATAATTGCTATTAAAAGAAGCCGAACTAATATCGCTACCAAAATTACAATGCCAACTTGCTTTCTGCAAATTAGCCTTGAGTAACATATACCGCCATGCGCTTCCTTGAAACTCATCTGTGCTTGGGTGAGCTTTTAAATACTTTCGAGCAAGTTTGGTATGATTGATTAATGCCTCAACGATGGCTTGGCTGTATTCGTTAAGAATAATATCTTGCTGAGCCTTTGTCGGACCCTTGCGGCCTTTATAAACAACTATTATGAAATTACAGCCAACTTGTTTATACCCAGTCATTTTTCCCTTTTTATCAAATAACTCCCAATGCTCCAGTGCAGATGGAGTGAGTTGGGGGTTCTCCAACACCAACAATGTGCACAGTGCACCGAGCGTAGCTGTAGTGGGTAGGTTTAATTCATCAGCTAGTTCAGGGAAAGAGAGTTTATCGCTATTAGGATAGTTTCCACCAAAAAATGTAATAGGGTTTGCAACGGCTGCCCCTATACCATGCTCATAGAATGTGGCTATGCTATTCTTTAAATGTTCGCGCCCCACGCGCACATGTTCAGCTTTTTTATAGCCACCAACAGCGTCGAGAATGGGCTTAACCAGACCTTCTTTCGCCAACTTAAGGTTACGTTCGTGTTTTCCTTTTATGCTTTCAAAAACAGAATGATAAGATGCACGAACATGCTCTTCACTAACTCGTAACCTATCTTCGATGATTTGGATCGCCGCCTCATCTTTGATGTGCAGCGGAATAGAAGCAAGCCAAAGCTGCTCTTCGAGGTATGTTAACTTACCGCCAGTAGCTATATCTGCAACAGGTTGAGAATCTTCTTTAAATAAGGGAGTTAAAACAGGTCGAACTGGCTCATCAATTAATCTGCTATCAATGAAACATATTTTGAAAACCTTAATCAATTTAGTCCAAAAAACAAAAAAGTTTGCACTTTTATTGCCTCTTAATAAGTTATTACTAAATGAGCACCACATAACCTTCTCAAGAAACGCACTTAATTTATTAGCTTTCAATTGAGCACGCAAGTCATCAGCGCTATTGCAATGCTTTGTAAAAGAATTTAGAAGATCTGAGTATAAGTGCACCAGAAGTGGCAAAGTGGTTCTTTTTTGTGTTTTACAATACTCACTCGTATGAAAATAAATTTCAGACGTCAGCTCATCTCCAAAGACTTCATGAAATTTACCTATTGGAAAATTAAAGGGTTTACCTTCCTTTGATTTTAATTGCCAGCCATCAAGGTAAGCTAAGCGCTCTGGGCTAACCCGTAGGCTTGTGAATTCATCAATACATTGCTTGATAAATTCATATTTACTATTAAATGAAATCTTTGGTGATTCTATTTCATGCTTAGTAAGTACCTCAAAAGTTATAAAGGTAACCCGGGTTAATTCATATGCGTTTTTGCGATTGTGTTGAGAGTACATAAATCCCACAAATCCACGTAATTGTCTAATTAAAGACTCGGGGCTACTTAGAATATCTAGTGCTTCATAACCAGCATTTTTAAAAGTTGATATGTATGCTGAATAATTGTTCACTATCACGTTCCTACTCTTTTTAGGGGCGTTGTCAAAGAGTAACTTTCTAAAAGCTGGTGATAATGCCTTTTGTACAGCTGGTAATGATTTAATAGCGAGATGGTTCAATATATAAGAACCTTATTTGATTGTGTATATTTAGTATTGTAGAACAATGATAATTGTCAATATTAAAATACTTTATAACCCTTTTAATCTATAGCTGGTAAGGTAATTTAGGCTTCATTGATTGATTTTATTCTTAGGAGTAGTTCGAAAAGGCTTTTATCAACTTTGCTGCCATATGGAACCGAGTTACCACCAGCTAGAGTTAGATTTAAGGATATTTTGTGTGGTAGTGGCGATGGGGGCAAACCCTTATAACTAGATGCTTTACACTGAGCCTACATAATTTGCGATAAAAAGTTAATTGCGAAACTAAGATGCTTAGGGCGTGTTGACCTTTCGTGATTGATTTTGCAGCTGACTGTTTGGTTTTGAGCCTATGTGGTGTGGTTATTCCCCATAAATAGGCGATAACGCAGCATAAATGCCAAACATGCGCTGCCCTTTGAGCTCGATCTAGGGACGATTAACTCTTTGTTGCTCGGTTTTTACTTATTCTTACAGGGATCTAAGCCATTAGAGTAACGCAGGAGCAGTTACCGAGCCCACTAGGTTACAAGCCTCGCGCCGCGATTAAATCGCTCCTAGATTGAACAAATTTCAATCCACAAAGGTCAACATGCCCTAGCAAAAACAGAAAAGCGCAATATAAAATCGCGCTTTTTTTTTATCGTTTATTACAAGCTACCAGCTTAAATTTTTAGCTTTAAAGCCCAAGTCCTGCCATAAAGTCATCGTCATTATCATCTTGCGCTGAAGAGGCAGCCGCTTTAGATTTTTCAGCTTGTTGCTTTGCTTCATTTTCAATAATGTCATCAGGGTCTATCGCTTCTACAATGTCAAAATCATGCAGTTTAATAAACTCAGTTTTATCCATAGCAAGCTCTAGATAAAATATATTTTGTTTACTGGTGGTAAACGTTACGCGACGTGCTTGTGGGCGATCCATCGTAGTGTCTACCGATATTTGAACTTGTTTGTTAATTGCCATCATTTTTGGCTGATTTTGCGTGATAGAGGTGTGTAATTGCTCGCGCACTTTTGAAGTAAAGTCGCCAACAATTTGGTTCATTAACTCACCTAACACGTTAGACACATCATCAGATAAATGGCTGTGCGCTATTTCTTCTTCAGGCATACCCATGTTACGCATGTAATCGCCATAAATTTCCATCGCAGCTTGCGAGGTAAAGTTTGTAATTACAAGACCGGTAAAACCACCATCAAACAATACAAAACAACCAATGTCTGGTCGCATACAAGTACGTGTTATTTTTTGAACCATAGCAGAATAACTAATGCCATTACCGCTGGCTGATGTAAGCACACCTGTTACCGAGTGACACAGGGTTGCCAAGATATCGTCTGTACTAATAATCTTACTTTTACTCATTTAATAATCTCTTTTTGTACTTATTATTCATAATTCTAGTCAAGCTACTGAATTTATCACTGACTATCCAGTATAAAATGTTAAAATAGCACTATTATTTTTAAAGAGACTGCTTTCGTGACCATAAAAGACAGTATTTATGCCTCTGAGCAACAAGTTAAAGACTTTAGTTTTGATCAAAATGTAGTCGAAGTATTCCCGGATATGATCCAGCGCTCTGTGCCTGGCTATGCCACTATTGTAAGTACGATGGGCAAACTTGCTGGGCAATATGCACAAAGTAATTCTAATTTATATGATTTAGGCTGCTCACTGGGTGCCGTCACGCTTAGCATGCGCCGTAACATTCGTACCGATAACTGCCATATAATAGCCGTAGATAACTCTCAAGCTATGGTTGAACGCTGTAAAGTACATTTACAAGGTTTTAAGTCTGATGTGCCAGTTACTGTCACTTTAGGCGATATTAATGAGCTTGAGATTCAAAATGCATCGGTTGTTGCAATGAACTTTACATTACAGTTTATTCCACATGCTCAGCGCCAAGCGGTGCTTGAAAAAATATACGCGAATTTAAAACCTGGCGGTGTATTGCTGCTAAGCGAAAAAATTAAAGCTGAAAATGAGCAATGCGATAATTTATTAATAGATTTGCACCACGACTTTAAACGTCACAATGGTTACTCTGAGCTTGAAATAAGCCAAAAGCGTACCGCTATTGAAAACGTAATGCGTCCCGACACACTCAGTACACACGTTAATCGTTTAAGTGACATTGGCTTTAGCCAAACGCAAGTGTGGTATCAATGTTTTAATTTTTGCTCAATGGTAGCAATTAAATAAAGAGAGTTATTAATGTCTCAATGGTTTAATCAATTTTACGCATCTATTGCACAAAGCCCACTTAGCCACTGGTTAGAAACCTTACCTGCGCAATTAAAGCATTGGCAGTTAGAGGCAAGCCACGGCGATTTACCTAAATGGCAAAAAGTGCTTAAAAACTTGCCTGAGGTTTCAACACGCCATGTTGATATTTCAACTAAAGTAGAAATTGGCGCTGCTGGCGAAATAAGTGAGGGTGAACAAAAACAAGCCATACATTTATTAAAACGTATGATGCCATGGCGTAAAGGCCCATTTACTGTGCACGGTATTGAAATAGATACAGAGTGGCGCAGTGATTGGAAGTGGGACAGACTCCTGCCTCATATTGAGCCATTAAAAGGCCGCACTGTTTTAGATATTGGTTGTGGCTCTGGTTATCATTTATGGCGTATGCGCGGTGAAGGTGCAGAATTTGTGGTGGGTATTGATCCATCTGATTTATTTTTATGTCAGTTTCAGGCTATTAAACACTACAACCCAGACGAAAATGTGCATTTACTGCCACTAGGCGTTGAAGCATTACCCGAGCTTAAAGCGTTTGATACGGTTTTTTCGATGGGCGTACTTTATCATCGTCGCTCACCTATCGACTTTTTAGCACAATTAAAGGCGCAGCTTCGCCCAGGCGGTGAACTTGTACTTGAAACGTTGGTAATTGAAGGCGACGAAAACACAGTATTAGTCCCTACCGATCGTTACGCTAAAATGCGCAATGTGTGGTTTATTCCAAGCACTGCAGCACTAAAGCTATGGATGGAACGTGTTGGCTTTAAAGATGTGCAAATAAAAGATTGCGCTATTACTACTTTAAATGAACAACGTAAAACCGATTGGATGGAAAACGAGTCATTAATCGATTTTTTAGATCCAAACGATACCAGCAAGACCATTGAGGGTTACCCTGCTCCGCTTAGAGCCATATTAACGGCCAAAGCGTAAAACGCTAAAAGCACCTACGGGTGCTTTTTTGTGTAATTAACAGCCTAACAGCGGACAAGTGTCCTTGTTAATTATTTCAAAGGTATATTTACGCTAGCCGCGCTGTTGCAATTGTTGTAAAATACGCGCGTTTCTAAGCAACCCAAAACAACTATTTTGAGGAAAACCTGTGAGCGAACAAAAACAGTCTCTTAGCTATAAAGACGCGGGCGTAGATATCGACGCTGGTAATGCACTTGTTGAGCGTATTAAAGGCGTAGTTAAAAAAACGCGTCGTCCTGAAGTGATGGGCGGAATTGGTGGTTTTGGCGCACTTTGCGAAATTCCTGAAGGTTATAAGCAACCAGTACTCGTTGCAGGCACAGATGGCGTAGGTACTAAACTACGTTTAGCAATCGATTTAAAAAAGCACGATACTGTTGGTATTGATTTAGTTGCGATGTGTGTAAACGATTTAATAGTTCAAGGTGCTGAACCCCTGTTTTTCCTAGATTACTATGCAACAGGTAAGCTAGATGTAGACACAGCAGCCGACGTAGTGACAGGTATTGGTAAAGGGTGTGAAATTTCAGGTTGTGCCCTAATTGGTGGCGAAACAGCTGAAATGCCAGGTATGTATGATGGTGAAGACTACGACATGGCGGGTTTTTGTACAGGCGTTGTAGAAAAATCAAAAATTATTGATGGCACAAAAGTAGCCGCCGGCGATCAGCTTATTGCCCTTGCGTCAAGCGGCCCTCATTCAAACGGCTTTTCTTTAATTCGTAAAGTACTGGAAGTGTCAAACGCAGATACCAGCGCTGACTTTGAAGGTAAAACATTAGGCGAAACCTTACTTGAGCCTACGCATATTTACGTTAAACCTTTACTTGAGTTATTTAAAAGCGTTGACGTACATGCACTTTCGCATATTACTGGCGGCGGTTTTTGGGAAAACATTCCACGCGTATTGCCTGCTTCAGCAAAAGCAGTTGTTAAAGGTGATAGCTGGCAGTGGCCACCTATTTTTAACTGGTTACAAGAAAACGGCAACATCACTACACACGAAATGTACCGTACATTTAACTGTGGTGTAGGCATGGTTTTAGTGGTCCCTGCAGATAAACTTGAACAAAGCTTAACAATGTTAAAAGACTTGGGCGAAAACGCTTGGCATCTTGGTGAAATTCAAGACGCAGCCGCTGGCGAAGAACAAGTTGAAATTGTAGGTGGTGCTAAGTAATGACACCCACTCGTCTGGTAGTTTTGATCTCAGGTAGTGGCTCTAATTTACAAGCCATCATAGATGCCTGCGAACGTGGCGAGATAAACGGACATATAGCGGCTGTTATTAGTAACAAAGCAGACGCTTATGGCCTAGAGCGCGCTAAACAAGCAGGTATTGCCACAAAGGTGCTCAGTCATAAAGATTTTGACTCGCGCGAAGCGTACGACGCGCAATTAATGAACATTATCGATTCTTTTATGCCGAATCTAGTTGTATTAGCTGGGTTTATGCGTATTCTTACTCCTAGCTTAGTGCAAAAATATGTTGGAAAAATGTTGAACATTCATCCATCTTTGTTGCCTAAGTATCAGGGGCTGAATACCCACCAAAGAGCAATTGATGCAAAAGACGATGTTCATGGCGTAAGTGTTCATTTTGTTACTGAAGAATTAGACGGCGGTCCCGTTATACTTCAGGCGCAAATACCTGTACTCAAGGACGATACAGCAGACACATTAGCAAAACGCGTGCATGAGCAAGAGCATGTAATTTATCCTTTGGTGGTCAAATGGTTCAGTGAACACAGACTTACTATGGAAGCAGATTATGCAGTTCTTGACAAAAAACAACTTCCTGCACACGGCGCGCACTACCCACAATAAAAAAATAAGTGCCTTGCTATTATGTGCGGGCGCTTTACTTCCAACTAGCCTGATTGCAGGCGAATTGACCCAGTATCAAGCTAATTATGATATTTTGCGCAAAGGTAAAAATCATGGTGAAGCTGTGCGTGAGCTCAAAAAAATGGGCGACAATACTTATCAGTTAACATACCACAGTAATATTGAGTGGATGATTTTCTCTGACTCTCGTGAAGAAACATCAAAATTTACTTTTCAAAATGGCAAGGTTACTCCGCATCATTACTCGATGATCCGCACCGGTACAGGCCCAGATAAAGACTACAAAATAGACTTTGATACGCAAAATAAAGTAGTCACTAGCAGCCGTAGTGAATACCCACTTGAATGCGAATGGACAGATGATTTTCAGGACGCTATTTCATATCAAGTGCAAGTACGCGAAGGCTTAAAAAAAGGTGAAACAAGTTTTTCATTCCCACTGATTGATAAAAAAGGTAATCGTCGCGACTATAACTTTGAAGTTGTAGGAAAAGAGATGATTCCATTGCCAATCGGAAACGTAGATACAATTAAAGTGAAGCGTTTATACGATAACGATAAACGCCAAGCTATTGCATGGTTTGCACCAGAGATGGATTACATGTTAGTGCGTATGTGGAAAGGTGAAAAAGGTACTGAGCAATTTGAAGTACAGATGAATTCCTTTACAGTTACCCAGCCAACGGCTGTTACAGCAGCGCCGACACCAGTCCAACAATAGCTATTTAACCTGAACTCTGGATAATACACCTATCTCGAGCAGCTATTTTCAGGTTATTTAAATAAAATGGGTGAGCTATATAAGTTCACCCATTTTAAATAACGCAAACTCCCCTGGCAGCATTTTTTGCCATCGCTCATCATTAGTCAAAGGCCTTGTGGCTATCACTGTTACTACATCGTTTGGTGTGGTTTCTTGTTGAAAATCAACCACCATATCGGCATCAATTAATGTTGCTTTACCAAATGGCGCACGGCGCGTTATGTAATGTAAGTTATTAGTGCAATAAGCTAAAACAAATACGCCATCGGTAAGTAGCATATTAAACACCCCTTTTTCACGCAGTGTATGCGAAAGTTTAGCGGCATATCTGAAAACCGACGCCATATTACTTGGACGCTTAGGGTATTTTTCGCGAATTTTATCAAGCAACCAACAAAACGCCAGTTCGCTATCGGTATTTCCCACCGGACGATAATATTCTGTTTTTAAATCATGATAATTAGACAATTGCCCATTGTGTGCGTATGTAATCTCGCGCCCCCACAACTCACGTGTAAATGGATGAGTGTTTTCTAGACATACTCGCCCGCGGTTACCTTGGCGAATATGGCTAATTACCGACACACTTTTAATAGGGTATGCTTTAACCAGCTTTGCAATTTCGGACTGATAACTCGGCTCAGGATCTTTAAAGGTTCTACAGCCTTTACCCTCATAAAAGGTAATACCCCATCCATCTTTGTGAGGTCCCGTATTCCCACCGCGCTCTAAAAGGCCTGAAAAACTAAAACAGATATCAGTAGGCACATTGGCTGACATACCAAGTAACTCACACATAAAATAAATTAACCTTTAAGTTTATATAGTTAAAAAATTAACCGAAGTAAAAAACCATTAGTGATCACAGTTTTGGTCACACATATATTCTTGTAATTGCTATATTATACCAATTCGCTTAATTTAAATGCTCTATTTTAAGGTGAGAAAATCGTGTCAATAACAAGGCAAAAAATCCGTTCTCTAGTTGCTCTTGGTAATTGCTCCTGTATTGCTCTATCTCCTGTATTCATGCAGTCGTTAGCGTCAGGTTTAATCCCTCAAATTAATTAACCTGAACTTTGGTTAAGAGATTTTCTAACGTATTAAATAATGGTGATATTTAAATTTATTTTCTCTAGCCAGAGATTTTCAGTGAAAACAAGGCGAATTTACGCGTCAATAGCGGGCCTATTGCAAGTAAATTCAACGCAGTTAGCGCTGAAAATAGCTGCTCGAAATAGGTTTATTATCCAGAGCTCAGGTTAATTAGGTATTATTGCAAATGGGTATTACATATGCTGAATTCAGGGTACTTATTTTCAAAAATTTAATACAGTTATTTTAGAGTAAACACACTTAATTCGCATACCATTAAACACGTCATAATGAAGGATCAATAATGCATAGATTAAAAGAAAAAGTGGTCTTAGTGACTGGCGCTGCGAGGGGAATTGGACAAGCTATTGCACAATTATTTTGTGACGAAGGTGCAACTGTAATCCTCAGCGATATTAATGATGAACTAGGCCAAATAGTGTCATCTTCTATAAAAGGTAAAGCTGAGTATCACCATTTAGATGTTTCAAAGGTCGATGACTGGGAATTGATAAGACGTTATATTGAAAGCAAATATGGCAGACTTGATGTATTAATTAATAATGCAGGAATTACGGGATTTCTTGAAACAACAGGGCCTCATGATCCAGAAAATCTAGATATTGAGAGCTGGCATAAGGTGCACAGCGTTAACTTAGATGGTGTCGCTCTAGGGTGTAAAACGGCGATCGCATTGATGAAAAAGTCAACATCAGCAAGCATTGTGAATTTATCGTCTCGCTCTGGCATTGTTGGTATACCTGGAGCCGCAGCTTATGCATCAAGTAAAGCTGCAGTAAGAAATCATAGCAAAACAGTCGCCTTATATTGTGCACAAAACAATTACCCTATTCGCTGCAATTCAATACATCCAGGCGCAATTTTAACGCCAATGTGGGATGCAATGCTAGGTGAAGGAGATGCCAGAGAGTCAGCCATTAAAGCAATCTCTAGTGATATTCCATTAAATACCATGGGAGACGCTAAAGATGTTGCATATGCAGCACTTTACTTAGCTTCTGACGAATCGAAATATGTGACCGGAATTGAACTCAATGTTGACGGTGGTATTTTAGCGGGTAGCTCTGCTTCGCCATCTGAAGAATAGTTCAAAAAATATTTTTATCTGGATCTCTCAACGTTAGGGCATGTTGACCTTTGTGGATTGAAATTTGTTCAATCTAGGGGCAGTTGAATCGCGGCGCGAGGTTTGTAACCTAGTGGGCTCGGTAACTGCTCCTGCGTTACTCTAATGGCTTACATCCCTGTAAGAATAAGTAAAAACCGAGCAACAAAGAGTCGACCGTCCCTAGAAGAACCCCCAAAGGGCAGCGCATGTTTGGTATTTATGCTGCGTTACCGCCTATTTATGGGGAACAACCACATATCATAGGCTCTGCCTTACTTAAATACCAAACAGCCTGCTGCAAATTCAACCACAAAAGGTCAACACGCCCTAAGGTCTATCGCCATTTCGAACACTCTCTTTGAGCCAGTATTCATAATGTGATGATAAACAGTGACACCGATTTTGTTATAAGATTATAAAATTATAGTTATGATCAACCTTAGCGCGCATAATATATATGTTGCCAAAGTTTAACCAACAAAGCTTTATTTATATAGCTAACGCTTGTCGTGCCGACTTTAGGTAAACTAATCTCGCCCTTTAACTATTTTTACTATAATTTAACGCTTCAATGTACTTGAAAAATACTGTTACTAGCGCTACTCTAAGTGAGGTGGTCTGACCTCTATTAAGGAATAAAAATGACACTCATATTTACACTCGGTTTAATCGTGCTGCTTTGCGCTGCGATTTACCACAGAGCGAGTTGGAACACAGCACTTGGTGTTTCTGCCGCAACCCTACTTATAGGTACCTTCGCCGGTGCTTTTGGTTTAATTAGCTGGTTGATCTTCTTGGTCATCGCGGTTCCTCTTTCTGTTACTGGCATTCGTCAGCAATATATTATCAAGCCAATTTTTGCTACGTTTAAAAAAGTAACGCCAAGCATGTCTGATACTGAAAAATCAGCCATTGCCGCCGGTACAACGTGGTGGGAAGCAGATTTATTTTGCGGTAACCCTGATTGGAAAAAGCTTCATCAATACCCTGTGCCTAAGCTTACAATTGAAGAACAAGCTTTTGTCGATGGCCCAGTTGAAGAAGTGTGTGCCATGTTGGATGATTGGGAAGCAACACACGAACTAACCGACCTTCCACAAGATGTATGGCAATATCTAAAAGATAATAAATTCTTTGCTATGATCATCAAAAAGGAATACGGCGGTTTAGAGTTTTCTGCATTTGCACAATCATGTGTACTTCAAAAACTAACAAGTAAATCAACGTTACTCTCGTCAACTGTTGGCGTACCTAACTCTTTAGGCCCCGGTGAATTATTACAACACTATGGAACAAAAGAGCAAAAAGACCATTACTTACCGCGTTTAGCTAGCGGCCAAGAAATCCCTTGTTTTGCCTTAACCTCACCAGAAGCGGGCTCTGATGCAAGCTCTATCCCAGACTACGGTGTGGTGTGTAAAGGACAATGGAATGGTGAAGAAGTTGTGGGTATTAGCTTAACGTGGAACAAGCGTTATATTACACTTGCACCCGTTGCAACCGTACTTGGTCTTGCATTTAAATTACAAGATCCTGATGGCTTAATTGGCGACAATAAAGAGCCAGGCATCACCTGTGCACTTATCCCAACAGATACTCCTGGAGTTGAAATTGGTCGTCGACACTTTCCGCTTAACGTACCATTTCAAAATGGTCCTACTCGCGGTAAAGACATCTTTGTACCACTTGATTACATTATTGGTGGGCCAGATATGGCTGGTCAAGGCTGGCGCATGCTGGTTGAATGTTTATCGGTTGGTCGTGCAATTACATTGCCGTCAAACTCTGCCGGTGGCATTAAAATGATTGCTGTAGCAACGGGTGCTTATAGTCGCATTCGTCGTCAGTTCCGTTTACCTATTGGTAAAATGGAAGGTGTTGAAGAGTCACTAGCTAAATTAGCTGGTTATGCTTACAGCTCTGATGCAGCGGTTAGCATGTCTACGGGCGCGGTTGATTTAGGCGAAAAACCATCGGTTGTGTCTGCCATTATTAAATATCACCTTACAGAGCAAATGCGTGATGCAACGATTCATGCAATGGACGTACTTGGTGGTAAGGGCATCATGCTTGGGCCAAATAACTATTTAGGTCGTGGCTATCAAGGTGCACCTATTGCCATTACTGTTGAAGGTGCAAACATCTTGACCCGTAATATGATTATTTACGGTCAAGGTGCAATTCGCTGTCATCCATTTGTACTTACCGAACTAGGTGCGTGCGAAATTGAAGACCGCGAAGAAGCGCTTAATGTATTTGATAAAGCGCTAATGGGTCACATTGGCTTTACTATGTCAAACCTTGTACGTACTAAGTGGCTTGCACTTACTGGTGCTCGCTTTACAAGTGTGCCGTACAACGACGAAACCGCTGAGTTTTATCGTATTGCGTCACGCTTTAGTGCATCGCTTGCACTTATGTCTGACATAAGCATGGCTGTATTTGGCGGATCACTAAAACGTAAAGAACGTATTTCTGCACGTTTAGGTGATTTACTAAGTTACTTATACTTAGTGTCTGCAACGCTTAAGCGTTACAACGACGAAGGCCGTAAAAAAGAGGATTTTGCCCTAGTAAAATGGAGTTGCCAAGATCATCTTTACCATTGCCAACGTGCACTTGCTGATTTAATCAATAACATGCCTTCTGCACCACTACGTGGCGTATTAAAAGTATTGTTATTCCCGTTTGGTCGCCCAGTACGCAAGCCAACGGATCAGCTTGAGCATAAACTTGCTAAGTTACTTCAAGTACCAAGCGAAACACGCAATCGTTTAGCAAGCTACATATACTTAAAAAATGAGCCACTTAACCTTGTAGGTCGTCAAGAGCAAACGCTTAAAGACATCCTTGAAGTTGAACCGTTATTTGACCGTGTATGTAAAGAAAAAGGCCTTAAACTGCCATTTTTCCAGCTGGATAAAGTAGCGCAAATGGGACTAGAAGCTGGCATATTAAGCCAAGCAGAAGCTGATAAACTAGCTGCTGTTGAACAGTCTCGTTTAGATGTTATTAACGTTGATGACTTTGACCCTGCTGACTTACTTGCAGGTAAAGCCGCGCGTAATAGCGTAGTAAAAAATGCTGATGCGGCTTAACTAATTTAGTAAAGCAAGCAGCCCTGCCGTAAAAACAATCCAAACCAGCGCATAATGCGCTGGTTTTTTTTGTGCAAAATAAACCTGCAACAAGCACCATGGTAAGCATAAACTCAACAAAATCATATTCAATCTATCAAACGTAATGCTGTAAGTTACAAAGGTCGCTAAAAATAACAGTATACTAGGTATAAACTGACTAATATAAAACGTCCGTGCTTTTTGGCATGTCTTAAAAAACAAGCAATATTGTGCATAAACTTTAGCGCAATCAAATTGTAATGAGCTGCAAAATAATACAATAAAAGCCATAGCCACAGCATCAAGTATATTTACGAGATCAGCACGCTCAGCGACTAACGTAGTCGAGGCCATAAACACACATAAAAGTAACGACATACGCCATACTAGCGTCCAGCTGTGGTTTACAAAGTAGCAAAACCAAAAACCAAACAGTGACCGAACACTAACACGCCCATTTATATTAACTCTAGGTATAAGCAAGCTAATGCTAAAGATGATTAAAAAACCAATATGATAAATAAGCGGCGGTATGTTGATGGGAGTGAATAAAAAAAGGCCGCTTAACATAAAACCATAAACCAGTGCGCTAGGTTTGTATAAACACACAATGCCTAATCCTAACTGAATAAACATAAATACTATAAAATGCGGCACCTTTAACCACTGTGCAAAGGTAAGATCAAGCGCTATCAACAAACTAGCGATAAGCCAGCCATTGCTGATAAATAACAATTTAATATCGGCAAGGTGAAGCCAGCTAGGGTGAGCGATCGTAAGTTGGAACAGCCGTTGGTTACTATTTTTAATCGCCAGTTTCATTGCGCTTATCATCACGCTTTGCAATAACAAGTAAAATAGTGCCATTTGCGCGCCATATAAAGGCGTATCTGCACTATCTATAATTTTCCCTAAGCCTAAAAAAAGTAATAATACAAAACCAAGAGCGGATGATCCCAACACCACTAAAAATAACAAACCAAAGTTTTTTAGCTGTTGAAGCAATTGCTTAAGCTCAAACGTGTACGCTAAATACCGGTAACCTATAAACGCGAGATACTGATTAAGTTTGCTTTTTATACTTATGATACTCATAGCGAGATACACTTAAAACCATGCTCAATAAACACAGCGGGCTCATGGCAAGTAATGATAATTTGCCCATTGGGTTTGTCAGCCAAATAAGCATCGAGTTGGCTTAAAAGGTACTGAATACTGGTTTGATCGAGCGCAGCACTTGGCTCATCTAATAATAAATAAGGTGATTTACGCATCAATGCTAAAATTAGCTGGCATTTTTTTTGATTGCCCGACGACAGTGCTTCGAATCGCGTATTCAAAAATGCATTAAAGTTAAACCCGTTAACCAGCGAATGGGGCCAATCGCAACCTAATGTGTTAACAGATAAATCAATAATTTGATTTGCAGTTAAAAAATCTGGTAACGCAATACGGTCACTGGCAATTGCTACGGTTTTTGTTGGAGTGTTCAATCGGCTACCAGCAAATAAAAACTCACCACTTTGCGGCTTTTCAAGTCCTGCTAGCATCATCAGTAATGTCGTTTTTCCTTGGCCGTTAGGCGCTTCAATACACCCCTTTTGATCTGAAAAAACTTTGTTGTAATCTTTAAAAACAACATTGCCAGAAAATTGCTTATTTAGGCCAATGACTTCAATCATAAATATATCCTTTAATGAGAAGTGTCATTATAGCTATTGATATATTTAAAACGACAGACCCTTTGTAACACTTTGTTGCAGTTAACAATCAGTAATCACTTGCGTTTAAAAAGTGTTCAGGTGAGACTAAAAATTCAAAACAATAAACAACAGGATGTCGATATGAAACAGTCTTTAAAATTAGCAAGCCTTACCTGTGCGATAACGCTGGCATTGGCTGGTTGTAGCCAGTCAACAGTATTTAATAGCACCGCGAATCCGCAAGTTACTCAAACTCAATCAGTTAAAAATTATGACGCTGGTACCTTTTTTGATACTACCTCTATCACAGGAAATAGTTTCTCCTCAACAGGCGACAAAATTTTAGTCAGTAGTGATGAAAGTGGTATTTACAGCTTGTACGAAGTAGATGCGAAAACTGGCGGAAAAACTCGTTTAACCAACTTTGAGGACAGCACTTATCCTGTGCGTTACTTTCCAAATGATGATCGAGTGCTATTTACCAAAGATTCAGGCGGTAACGAACGCTACCATGTGTACGTGCGTGAAGCTGATGGCACAATGACAGATCTAACGCCAGGGGATGAAACCCGCGCCAGCTTTGCCGGTTTTACCAACGATGGTAGCCAGTTTTTCATCACCAGTAACAAGCGCGATGCTAAATTTATGGACTTATACCGTGTTGATAGTAAAACCTACGCAGTAACATCGGTTTATCAAAATACCTTAGGTTTAAATGTAGGGGCAATCAGCCCTGACGGCCGTTATATTGCACTATCCAAAAGTAATACTAACAAAGACAGCGATACTTTTATTCTTGATACGTTTAAAAAGTCACTCAAACCGCAGTTAATTTCAAAGCATGATACACCAGCGCAATATAGCCCTGACACCTTCTCTGTTGATAGTAATTATTTATATTACTCAACAGACGCTAAAGGTGAGTTTTCACAGGTATGGCGTTATGACTTAGCCACCGGTGAACATAGCGCCGCATTAAAAGATGACTGGGATGTTAGTTTTATTTATTTCTCTAAATCGGGGCGTTATCAAGTAAGTGGTGTGAATGCTGACGCAAGTACTAAAGTCACTGTGATTGATACCCAAACAGGCAAAGAAATTGCGATGCCGGCATTACCCGCAGGCAACTTACGCAGCGTTAACTTCTCAAATGACGAAAAAGCGATGGCGTTTTATTTAAACTCAGACACCTCTCCAAGTAATTTATTTGTGTGGCACGTGGGCAGTGATCAAGCAAAACAGCTTACAAATACACTAAGTAAAGAAATTAACCAAAACGACTTAGTTGAAAGCACAATCGTTCGCTTTAAAAGTTTTGATGGCCTTGAAATACCTGGCGTTTTATACAAACCAAAACAAGCAAGCAGCACAAATAAAGTTCCTGCGCTTATTTGGGTGCACGGCGGACCAGGTGGGCAAAGCCGCACCGGTTACAGTGCCATGCAGCAACATTTAGTGAATCACGGTTACGCCATTTTTGCCGTTAATAACCGTGGCAGCTCTGGCTATGGTAAAACCTTTTTTCATCTGGATGATAAAAAACACGGCACCGATGATTTGCAAGATATTGTTTACGGCAAAAAACACTTACAAAGTTTAGATTGGGTTGATGCCGATAAAATTGGTATCATGGGTGGAAGCTATGGCGGCTTTATGACCGCAGCAGCGCTTGCCTTTGAGCCTGAGGAATTTAAAGTAGGTATTAATATTTTTGGCGTGACAAACTGGGTGCGTACCTTAAATTCTATCCCACCTTGGTGGGAAAGCTTTAAAAAGTCGCTATATGATGAAATGGGTGATCCTGAAACTGATGGGGAACGTCATCGTGCTATATCACCATTATTTCACGCTAAAAACATTACAAAACCATTAATGGTGATCCAAGGTGCAAACGATCCGCGCGTTTTACAAGTAGAAAGTGATGAACTCGTCGCGGCGGTAAAAGCCAATGGCGTGCCTGTAGAGTATGTATTGTTTGACGATGAAGGCCATGGTTTTAGTAAAAAAGAAAACCGTATTACGGCCTCAAATGCTTACTTAAACTTTTTAGATACCTATTTAAAATAGTCCGTTAGCCCATACAAGTATGGGCTAAATTTAAGATAAAGACTGTGTGCTTGTTCGCATGCAGATTTTTATGGGTGACGCGTTAATTTTGGTTCAAATAACGCAAGCGCTAAACCAAACACAACTGCAAATAGTCCAATAAATTCAAGCCAGCTATTACCTGCATGTGAGATGAAGCGTGGGATAGCATCTGTTGTGTAAACACGTTTACCACCAGCCACTTCTTCAACAAATGATTCGCCAATATACTCATCCATTAATTTAAAAAGCTCAACACGCCTAGCAAGCATCTCTTTAAGTTTTTCTGTACGCTTTTCAGCACTGGGATCTATTATATAATTTTTCCAATGATTGAAAACATTGAGTGGTTCATCTGCTTTAATAATTCCAATAGAGCGATACTCATAAAAGCGTTCATTAAACACATAATTTTTATGACCTACATAAAATAATGCACAACCAAACGAAATTAAAAACATGACTAAATAAATCAGTGTTCGTTGTTTAGCTGAAGTATTAACAGCTTGTTTTTTAAGCCACTGTTCAACATCTGTTATTTGTATTAACCTCGCTTTATCATGACTAGCTGCAAGCGGTTTCATAAATTCATCAATAGACATATCTAATGCCAAAAGCAAAGATCTGAAAATGTCGTTAGAAGGAATTGATTTATCATTTTCTAGTTTTGATAAGTAACTTTGTTCTATACCTACTTGCTCTGCAAATTCAGGTTGGCTCAATTTTTTATTATTTCTTAGCTGCTTTAGTTGTTGACCTAATGTGCTCATTTTAGTGCTTCCTTTTTTAAAGTGAGACTAGATTCTTGGCTATTCATGCAGATATAAAAAGCTGAATATTAAAGAATAGGCAGGAATATTAGCAGGTTAGCATTAAGTAGTCGATTTTTCAGCTGATAGCTGATAGCTGATAGCTGATAGC
>NZ_JACJEM010000039.1:0-47751 GCF_014164085.1 Pseudoalteromonas sp. SG45-5
ACCACAACTTATCAGTGAGCATTAATCGGGGCATGGTAATCTCGTAAGGTTTGTTTTTGGCGAAGTAAATTATACGAGATTACCGCTTACGCACAAAATTCAAACAAAGATCAACAGCCCCTAAGTAAATTTAGGTATTTCTGTGATTGCATATGAACTCCTGACTCTAGTGACTTAACAACTTTGTATCCGACATTTGTCGCTTTATAAACCGACAAATGTCCAAATATTACAAAGGTTCTAATTTAACCAGCTAATAAGCACTTGTAAACAACTAGTTAGCCGGTATTTAAGCTTCCTTAATGTAGAAATGCCCCAAGATGGTAGAGATCAGTAATATTGGACAAAAAAGTAATGAACTATAAAAAAATAGGTGTAAGCGATATTATTAATAAGATAACTTAAATTTTTTTAAGCTTTTGCCTTTAACCTAAAACAAAAAAGGCCGCTGTTTATTACAAACAGCGGCTTTCGAATTAAGACTTACAAGCTTAAAGCTTGCTTAACTTAAACTTGATTTTATTGTTTACCAATTACTTCAAGTCCACCCATGTATGGGCGTAATACTTCTGGTACGACTACTGACCCATCGGCTTGTTGGTAGTTTTCTAGTATGGCTACTAGTGTACGGCCAACGGCTAAGCCTGAACCATTTAGTGTATGTAGTAACTCTGGTTTTTTAACACCTTCACGGCGAAAACGTGCTTGCATTCTACGCGCCTGAAAGTCGGCCATGTTTGAACATGATGAAATTTCGCGGTATGTGTCTTGTGCAGGTAACCATACTTCTAAATCGTATGTTTTAGCTGAGCCAAAGCCCATGTCGCCCATACATAAAATGACTTTACGGTATGGAAGTTCAAGCGCTTGTAGTATTTGCTCTGCGTGACCTGTTAACTCTTCAAGCGTTGCCATTGAGTCTTCTGGTTTTACAAGTTGTACAAGTTCAACTTTATCAAACTGGTGTTGACGAATTAAGCCACGTGTATCGCGACCATAGCTGCCGGCTTCACTTCTAAAACACGGCGTGTGGGCAACTAAACGTATTGGTAAAGCGCTTTCGTCGTAAATTTCGTCACGGGCGCTGTTTGTCAGCGGTACTTCTGCTGTAGGAATTAAGCTAAAGCCGGCTTGTTGTTCGCCGTCGTCATTTACAAGGCCTAAAGTGTGGAACAAATCGCCTGCAAATTTAGGTAATTGGCTTGTGCCATAAAGGCTTGCGCTATTAACTAAGTACGGTACATACATTTCTGTGTAGCCGTTTTTATCAGCATGTGTATCTAGCATAAATTGCGTTAGTGCACGGTGCATACGCGCAACTTGGCCGCGCATTACGGTAAAGCGTGCGCCACTAATTTTAACGCCCATTTCAAAGTCTAAGCCGTTTAGGTCTTGGCCTACATCTACGTGATCTTTTACTTCAAAATCGAATTTTTTAGGTGTGCCCCACGTTAAAATTTCAACGTTGTCGTCTTCGTCATTACCCGCAGGTACTGACTCGTCTGGCAAGTTTGGAATTGCTAAGGCAATGTCGTTAATTGCGGCTAATACTTCATCTTGCTCAGTTTTAGCGGCGTCTAGCTCACTGCCTAAGTTAGCTACTGCATCAAGTAGTGGCTGTGCGTCTTCGCCTTTTGCTTTGGCTTGACCAATTGCTTTTGCGCTTGCATTACGTTGACTTTGAAGTTCTTGCGTTTGTACTTGTAATGTTTTGCGTTTTTCTTCAAGTGCCGTTACCGTCGCTACATCGAGTTCGTAACCGCGCGCTGCTAAACGTGCTGCAGTTTGTTCGATGTCTTGACGTAAAAATTTAGAATCTAACATGTTAGTTTTTTAACCTTTTTGCATTACTAGCTGAAGGCCCAGCCAAGCCATAAAAATACACACCATCACGTTTAAGATGATATTGAGGGCCATTTTAATAAAGTGACCTTGTTGTAATAACAACAACGAGTCCATTGAGAATGTTGAAAAGGTGGTTAATGCACCTAAAAAGCCAATACCGATAAGGGTTTTAGCGGGGCTTGCGGTGATAATTTCTTTATCTATCAAACCGTACAAAATGCCCATTAACAATGAACCCAGAATATTAACCGTCAACGTGCCAAAAGGGAATCCCCTACCGAGGAGTTTTAGCATGCTTTCGCTAATAAAAAACCGTAAACACGCACCTGAGGCTCCGCCAAGGGCGATCATCATATAAAGTTTAATCATTTTCGTATCGTTTAAGTGGGCTTTGCGCATCGCGCTCTTTTAGGTAATCGAGTTTTTGTTTAATTTTTTGCTCTAGGCCGCGATCGCTCGGTAAGTAATACTCTTTGCCTTGCATTTCTGGTGGTAAATATTTTTCACCTGCGGCAAATGCGCCTTCTTCATTATGCGCATAACGGTACTCAGCGCCGTAACCTAAGTCTTTCATTAAATTAGTTGGGGCATTACGTAAATGCTCTGGCACTGGGTAACTTGGCTCGTTTTGAGCGTCTGCTTTGGCTTGATTAAACGCCATATACACCGCATTACTTTTGGGTGCGCTGGCTAAATACAATGTGGCTTGTGCAATTGCACGTTCGCCTTCGCTAGGACCTACTCGCTGGAATATATCCCACGCATTTAAGGCCACTTCCATCGCGCGCGGATCGGCGTTACCAATGTCTTCTGTAGCAATGGCAAGTAAACGCCTTGCTACATACAAAGGGTCGCCACCACCGGCTAAAATTCGGCAATACCAATACAGCGCACCATCAGGGGAGCTGCCACGTACGGATTTATGAAAGGCCGATATTAAATCATAAAACTCATCGCCGCCTTTGTCGTATTTAGCTAAATGCGTGGGTAATACTTGGCTAAGTACGTGCTCGTCTACGTTGTATTGACCATTTTGCTCAGTGGTTAAATCAACCGCTTGTTCAAGTAGATTAAGTACTTTGCGCGCATCGCCGCCACTTGCTTGGCACAATGCCTTTTTAGCGTTGTCGGCAATAGTGATGTGTTTTTGGCTTAGCTGCTCGTCTTGTTTGAGTGCGCGCTCTATTACGGTATATAAGTCGGCATCGGCGAGCGATTTTAAAACATACACCCGCGCACGCGACAATATAGCGTTATTAAGTGCAAACGATGGGTTTTCGGTGGTTGCACCTACAAATATAAAGGTGCCGTCTTCTATGTGCGGTAAAAACGCATCTTGTTGGGATTTATTGAAACGGTGAACTTCGTCAACAAACATAAGGGTGCGTTGGCCACGGCTTTCTAAGTTTTCCCGCGCTTGCGTTACGCTGTCGCGTATATCTTTAACGCCTGCGGTTACCGCCGACATTTGAATAAGTGAGGCGTCAGCGTGATTGGCAATTATTTGCGCGAGTGTTGTTTTGCCAACACCCGGCGGGCCCCATAAAATTAAACTATGGCACCGCCCTGCGACAATGGCTTGATGCAGTGGTTTATCAGCACTTAATAAGTGCTGCTGACCAATGTACTCGTCAAGCGTTGTAGGGCGCATACGCGCGGCAAGTGGTCGTACATCGGGCCCAAAGTTGAAACCTAAATTACTCACCGTTACTCTGATCGTCTATTTCAACACCTTCAGGAGGCGTAAATTCAAAAGTGCTTTTATCAAGCGGCGTATTAACTTGGGCATTGTTAAAGGTAAATGATGATAGCTGCCCTGAGTTGTCAGTAACCACTAGTTTAGCAAGGCCTTGTTCGTTACCAGCAAACGCTATATCAAGTTGTTCTACTTGGCTTTCTACACCTTTATTTGGCGTTACACTAAAGCCTGTATTTGTTGCAAGTACGCTGTATTTTTCCCATTGTGCTGGGTCTTTTGATGTAAGTAGCACAAATGGTGTTGAGTCGATTAGGCTGCTGGTTTTCATAATTGTTACTTGCTCAGCAAAGCTGTCGAAGTAATAGGTTTTATCACCGTTTGATACAAATAATGTATCGTCTGGGTTTGTTTGCTGCCAACGAATCATCATAGGCTGTTGAAGCGCTATTGTGCCCTCGCCTTGCATAACAGCTTGGCCTTCTTTGTCTGTTACTTTTTGTGCAAACTGCGCTTTAAAGCTTTTTAAAGTGGCAAGTTGGTCTTGTAATGCTTGGCTGTCATCAGCAAAGCTTGGTGCGGCAAGTACGCTGCCTAACACTAATAATAAGGCGTTAAATTTTTTCATTAATTTGCTCCATTAGGTACTAATACATCGCGAGCGCCGTTATGGCCTGGTGAACTCACGATACCCGATGTTTCCATTTGTTCTACTAAACGTGCGGCACGATTATAACCTACACGCAATTTACGTTGCACTGACGATACCGATACTTTGCCAGTTTCGATTACAAACGACACCGCTTCGTCGTATAACGGATCTGATTCTTCATCAGCGTTTTCGCTCGCTTCGCCTGGTAATAAAATATCCTCACTGGCATCGCCATTAAGTATTTCGTCAATATAATTTGGTTTAGCACGCGCTTTCCAATCATTTACTACAGCGTGTACTTCATGGTCGTCTACAAACGCGCCATGCACACGCTCTGGTACGCTCGTGCCTGGCGGTAAATAAAGCATGTCACCCATACCGAGTAAGTTTTCTGCGCCTTGTTGATCAAGTATTGTACGCGAATCTATTTTACTCGATACCTGAAAGGCCATACGCGTTGGTATATTTGCTTTAATTAAGCCGGTAATTACATCAACCGACGGGCGCTGCGTAGCAAGTACTAAGTGAATCCCTGCCGCACGTGCTTTTTGAGCAATACGTGCAATTAGCTCTTCTACTTTTTTACCTACAATCATCATCATGTCGGCAAACTCGTCAATTACTACAACAATACTTGGTAACTTACCTAGCTCATCTGGGCCTTCTTTCATGCCATCGGTGTCTTTAAATAATGGGTCAAGAATTGGGTAACCCGCTTCATTGGCTTCAAGCACTTTTTGGTTGTAACCTTTTAAGTTACGCACACCCAATGCTGACATTAATTTATAACGACGTTCCATTTCACCTACACACCAACGCAGTGCGTTAGCCGCTTCTTTCATATCGGTCACGACTTCACACAATAAATGCGGAATGCCTTCGTACACTGAAAGCTCAAGCATTTTAGGGTCAATCATGATCATACGTACATCGTCAGGACCCGATTTGTACAACAAGCTTACTATCATCACATTAACGCCCACTGATTTGCCTGAACCAGTAGTACCCGCAACCAATAAATGTGGCATTTTACCCAGATCAGCACATACAGGCTGACCGGCAATATCTTTACCTAGCACCATAGTGAGTGGCGATGGGTTTTGCTCAAATTTAGGCGCATTTATTACTTCTGACAAACGAACTATTTCGCGATGTTTGTTAGGCAGTTCTATACCCACATAGGTTTTACCCGGAATAACTTCGACAACTCGTACACTAATTGCTGAAAGCGAACGGGCTAAATCCTTTGCTAAACCTGTAATTTTAGACACTTTTATACCTGGCGCTAAATCTAGTTCAAAACGTGTAACAACGGGGCCTGGATATACGGCTACAACCGTTGCTTGGACGTTAAAATCGAGGAGTTTTGTCTCTACTAGGCGCGATACAGTATCGAGCTCTTCTTGCGATATCGGATTTTTAGCTTTATCTGGTCTGTCGAGCAAATCCAGCGACGGTAATGGCCCTGGTGGTGGCTCTTGCGTTAGTAACTGCTCAAATTTTTCTTTTGCTGTTGGTGGTGGCTGATAGGCTGCTTTTGGCTTAGGCATTGGCCTTGCTGGCGATACAACCGTTGTAACTGGCTTTTCAGGTTCTACAACTTGGCTTTGGTCAAGTGCGTTTAATGCAGCCTCCGTATCCATTGGTTCGTCATCAATGGCACTAAAGCCTATTTCTTGATCAAGTATGTCATCGAGTTCATCAAACGGCATAAAGTCGTCACTCATTGGTGGCTCACTAAATGGCGTTTGTGGTTTGTTAATTGCTTTTTGTTTATCTGCTTTATTATTTTTTTCAGGGATTTCTATTTGTTCTTCAATATCGTCATCAAACTGTGCATCCATTTGATCATTATCAATATTACCCGCAATACGCTCTCGATGCATCCAGCCTTGTGCGTAGCTAGCACTAAAACGATAAAATCGAACGATTAATTCACCTAAATAGTCTACAAAATCAACCCACGACACACCTGTTAACAAGGTAAGTCCGGCAAAAAAGAAGCACAGTAGTAAAATAGATGTCCCAGTGAAATTAAATGCAGGCATCATTGCTGATTCAATCACATCACCCACTACTCCGCCCGATGAAAAGTTATAAATATCATCAAAATTAATGCTGCTAATAGCGGTGGCCGAGGTAATAAATAAAGCAAATCCTATTACACGCAGTGCTAAGGTGGTGTAGTCAAGCTGCAAAATGCGATGTGGTTGCTTAAATAACAAATAACCAAATATTTGAATTGCAGCAGGCACTAAGTAAGCCAACCAACCAAATGTGAGTAGTAATACATCCGCAATCCATGCACCCGCAGCACCCGTAATGTTTCTTACTTCGCTAAAGCTTGTTTGCGACCACGCCGCATCGGCGGGATCAAAACTGATCAACGCACATAAAATAAATATTGCTGTAAAGGTACTGATTATCAGCCCTGTTTCTAATAGTCTTTGCACACCGTTTAGGCGCATAGTTTCCTATCCCTCTTTATTATTCTATTTACACTCACTTAGCAGTCAAATACCTTAGCAGGAAATGCAATTTGTTGCACTTTATCTTAGGGCCTGTTTATCTTTCGAGGTTAAATTTGCAGCTGACTGTTTGGTATTTAGGCAAGGCAGAGCCTATGGTGTATGGTTATTCCCCATAAATAGGCGATAACGCAGCATAAATGCCAAACATGCGCTGCCCGAAGGGTTCTACCTAGGGGCAATTAACTCTTTGTTGCTCGGTTTTTACTTAGCCCACTAGGTTACAAACCTCGCGCCGTGATTAAATCGCCCCTAGATTGAACAAATTTTAATCCTGAAAGGTCAACAGGCCCTAGCCTTGGTGGCCTGATTATGAACACGTTTTTATAATTTAGGCAGATAAAAGCAAATGTCAGCCTATTATAAATACTGTTAAGCAATATACGGGCGAATAATTACACCTTCTTCGCCTTTTACTTCTTCCATAACTACATAAGTACGACTTTCACTTACGTTGGGTAGTTTTAATAATATGTCACCTAAAACCCCCCGATACTCTGACATATCATTAACGCGCGTTTTAAGTAAAAAGTCGAAGTTACCCGACACCAAATGACACTCTATAATCTCTTCGTGCTTTTTAACGGCTGCACTGAACTCGTCAAATACGTCGGGAGAGGTTTTGGTAATCGTTACTTCTACATACACCGACAAACCTTGTCCAAGCTTAGCGGGATCGACCACTGCTTTATAACCAAGTATGTAGCCTTCTCGTTCTAGCTTTTTCACTCGCTCTAGACAGGGCGTGGCGCTTAGGCCAACTCGTCTGGCCAGTTCAACATTTGATAGACGTCCATCATGTTGTAGTTCCATCAAAATTTTACGGTCAATTCTATCCAATAACTGATGCATGGCACTCATTAGTTTTTTATGCTGTTTATATTATTTATTTAGATAATAACACTAGATTTGACTTTAAAAAAGGTGAGACACACGGGCTTGTCATGAATATAATAGTGAAAAATGTTAATCCGTTCTTAATAAGGCAAATGTTATGATTATTGGTGTACCTAAAGAAATAAAAAACCATGAATACCGTGTAGGTATGGTCCCTGCTAGTGTTCGTGAATTAGTAAATCACGGCCACCAAGTGATTGTAGAAACTGATGCAGGTATGGGCATTGGTTTTACTAACGAAGATTACACGCAAGCCGGTGCTGAAATTTTAGCAACTGCGGCTGATGTTTTTGCTAAAGCAGACATGATTGTAAAAGTAAAAGAGCCCCAAGCTGTTGAACGTGCAATGCTTCGTGAAGACCAAATTCTTTTCACTTACTTACACCTTGCGCCTGATCTTCCACAAACTGAAGACCTTGTTAAAAGCAAAGCTATTTGTATCGCATACGAAACTGTTACTGACTCTCGCGGTGGCTTACCACTTCTTGCGCCTATGAGCGAAGTAGCTGGTCGTATGTCTATTCAAGCTGGTGCACAAACGCTAGAAAAATCTAACCACGGTCGTGGCATGCTACTAGGTGGCGTACCAGGCGTTGAAGCTGCTAAAGTTGTTATCATTGGCGGCGGCATGGTTGGTCGTAGCGCAGCGCAAATGGCTGTTGGCCTTGGTGCTGAAGTGGTCGTTCTTGATCGTAACATCGACGTATTACGTGCACTAGACGCGCAATTTGGTAATAAAGTTAAAGCTATTTACTCAACTGCTGATGCACTAGAAAAACACGTACTAGAAGCTGATTTAGTAATCGGTGGTGTACTTATCCCAGGTGCGGCTGCACCTAAACTAGTAACTGCTGCACACATTAAAGCAATGAAACCTGGTTCTGCAATTGTTGACGTTGCAATCGACCAAGGTGGCTGTATTGCTACTTCTAAAGCAACGACACATGCTGATCCTACTTTCATCGTTGATGAAGTTGTTCACTACTGTGTTGCTAACATGCCAGGTGCTGTTCCACGCACATCTACGTTTGCACTTAACAATGCAACATTGCCTTTCATCATTAGCCTTGCAAACAAAGGTTATAAAAAGGCGCTACTAGATGACGCTCACTTCTTAAAAGGCTTAAACGTAATTAAAGGCCAAGTAACTTACAAAGAAGTAGCACAAGCGTTCAACATGGAATATGTTGATCCACGCACAGCGGTAGAAAACGCCTAATTTAGCGTTTTAGGGTTAGGCCTTAACAACCTAACTCTAAACAATAAAAAAAGCAGCTATTAAGCTGCTTTTTTTGTGTCTAGATTTTTAATCTTGTACAGGCGGGTTTAGATAAAACGCTTAATTATAAAATCTACTTTTACGCGCTTAGCTTGGCCAAGTAGTTTTTTAACTGGTTGCGGGTAATCATCCATTGTTTCTAAATCATCTGGGCCTGTTAAACGACGGCAGTGTTGTAAAATTTCCTGCTTTTCGTTATCAATGGCCTGCATAATTGTTTGCTCTGGATCTTCTATTAAAATACCGTTTTCGATATCAAGACCCCATGCGCGTGGATTAAGGTTATGCCCACTTAGTAAATGTTTTGTTCTATCTGAACAAATACCTTTTAAATGAAACGAATTACTTTCATCTTTCCACAAATACACGTTTAAATTACCGTTATCGATATGGCGCTTTTGCGTTTTTACAAATTTATGCAAAATGGTTTCGTATAAATAAGGTAATGCCCCTATTTTACTAAACGGCTCGCTTGGCGGCATATAAAAGTCGTTTGCTGTTTTATCGCCCACAATAATAGTAACCTGCTTACCTTGCTTTAATAATCGACGCAGCGAACGCATCAGCGGCGCCGGAAAATTAAAGTATGGCGTATACAACACAAGTTCTTGTTCAGTGGTGTCAAACAACGCTTTTATTACACGGTTTAACTCGTTATTACGACGCCCAAGCCCTAAAAATAAGCGAATACCTAATGCCTGCGTATTTAGCTGCTCTGCTGCGTTATAACTTGCGACTTTTAAATCGCGCATTAACTGCTTTTGATCAAGTTTAAAGTCGTGCAAACGCTTAAGCGGTCGTGTGTCTATTCGTGGCACAGCGACTGATGAAAGTAGCTTTGTTTCAATAAAATCAACCACTGAGTCACACAGTTCGCTCTGCGTTATCAAAAAGTAGCGATCGAGTCTGTAGCGTTCGTTATGCTGCAAGTACACGTTATTTAAGCTTGCGCCGCTGTAAAGTAAGGTATCGTCAATCACAAAACCTTTTAAATGCAATACGCCAAATAACTCTTTGGCTTTTACAGGCACGCCATAAACTTGCACATTTGAATTAAATTTTTCTAAATAGTCGCAATATAAGCTTGCGTTACCGTCTGATTTTTCAGCGCCAATAAGGCCACGTTGCGCACGATGAAAATCCACCAACACTTTTATTTCAAGTGCAGGGTTTGCTAATGACACACGGTGCAACGCATCTAAAATTTCGCGACCTGCTTCGTCATCTTGTAAATACAACGCAGTGATGTAGATACGTTTTTTTGCATTGCTAATTAAACGTAGCAATTGCGTACGGTAATCTTGCGCATTGGTTAAGACGTTAACGTCTTTTGAAGTCAACCCGAATGCGGGTTTTTCCTGCCAAAATAACATAGTTGCCTATTCACTTGGGTCACATGATCTATCAGTGACAAATAAAATTAGGTAAAACATAACAAAAAAAATCAAAGTGGTCATGAATTAACGTTGTTTTGTTGCTTGTTAGTCTATTTATTGAGCTACTTTGTTTTATTCGTTCTCAAAGTAACAATTATCAGTACACAATATTGCACAGCTTTTCGATTTACGAAAAAAAATAATCGCGGATTTTGTTTACTTCTGCCTTGTTTTTCTTAGAATCAAGCGCATTAAGAGCATATTAAATACCGTATTAAACGTTTAGGAAAAATAATGACTGAAGCAAAACATTGTAAGCTACTAATTTTAGGCTCTGGCCCAGCTGGTTATACTGCCGCAGTATATGCAGCACGTGCAAATTTAAACCCTGTTTTAATTACCGGCATTCAACAAGGCGGTCAATTAACAACCACCACTGAAGTTGAAAACTGGCCAGGTGATGCACACGGTTTAACAGGGCCTGCATTAATGGATCGCATGAAAGAACACGCTGAACGCTTTGAAACTGAAATTGTGTTTGATCACATTAATAAAGTAGATGTATCTAAGCGCCCTTTCACACTAACTGGCGACCAAGGTACTTACACATGTGATGCATTAATTATTGCAACGGGTGCGTCTGCTAAATACTTAGGCCTAGAGTCTGAGACTAACTTCCAAGGCCGTGGTGTTTCGGCGTGTGCTACCTGTGATGGCTTTTTCTATAAAGGGCAAAAAGTAGCGGTTGTTGGTGGTGGTAATACAGCGGTTGAAGAAGCGCTTTACTTATCGAACATTGCTGATGAAGTTCATGTTATTCACCGCCGCGACAGTTTCCGCAGTGAAAAAATACTTGCTGACCGTCTTGCTGAAAAAGCAAAGAACGGTAACGTAGTAATGCACTACAACCGCACGCTTGACGAAGTATTAGGCGATCAAATGGGCGTAACAGGTGTACGTATTAAAGATGCCCACTCTGATGCAACTGAAGAGCTCGATTTAGCCGGCGTATTTATCGCGATTGGTCACAAACCAAATACTGATATGTTTGTGGGTCAACTAGAAATGAAAGATGGCTACTTAGTTGTAGAGTCTGGTCTTCACGGCAACGCAACGCAAACAAGTGTAGAAGGCGTTTTTGCTGCAGGTGATGTGTCTGACCACATTTACCGTCAAGCAATCACATCAGCGGGTACAGGCTGTATGGCTGCCCTTGATGCTGAGCGATTCTTAGATAACTTATAAGCAATTAAATAAATTATTATAGGGCTGATTATTCAGCCCTTTTTTTATGCCTAAAATATAGTTACACTTTTACGATCAATTATAAAATAAGCACTGTATGAGAAACCAGCTATACCAATTAAGCGAAACCGATATAGCATTCCCCAATCCGGAATATGCATTAACATCTCCCGACGGCTTGTTAGCAATTGGCGGAGATTTGAGTTTGCCACGCCTGAGTAACGCGTACAAACGCGGAATATTCCCTTGGTTCAGTGAAGACGAGCCTATTATGTGGTGGTCACCCAGCGAGCGCGGTATTTTTGAGCTCGATGATTTTCATATAAGTAAAAGTCTGCGTAAGCATTTAAAAAAGCACCCTGTAAAAGTAACCATTAATAATGCCTTTGAAGAGGTGATAGAAGCATGTCGCGATCAACGCCTTGATACCGATGGTACCTGGATCACCTCTGACATGCTTGATGCGTACACCAATGCCCATAATGCGGGCATTGCTCATAGCTTAGAAGTTTGGAGCAACGGTGAGCTTGCAGGTGGCTTATACGGCATTATGCAAAATGGTGTATTTTGTGGTGAGTCAATGTTTCATCATCAAACCAATTGCTCCAAGCTTGCTATGTGGGCACTTGTAAATTGGCTTAAACGCCATAATGCACATTTTATTGACTGCCAACTAGAAAACCCTTATTTAATGACTTTAGGTGCAAAAGTAGTCCCTCGTTCAAAATTTTTGACTAAACTCAAAGCAGCACGCACCTATACTCTTAATCCAATTATGTGGCAACCACAGGAGCTTAACGCAATCTATGAATGAACAGCTTCCAGCACGCGTGGGTTTAAGCCAAGAATTTGACTGCAGTTATTTACCCAACCGCCAAGAACAACTTCTCGTTATTCTGGATCCCAGTTGCTATAGCGCTGATAAGTTTGAGTTGTTATTGGGCCTAGGTTTTCGTCGCAGCGGTAACCAAATATACCGCCCACACTGTCCTGTATGCAGTGAATGCAGCTCAGTACGAATATTAGCTCAAGAGTTTATGCCTTCAAAATCACAAAAACGTAAACTAAACAAAGCAAAAACGCAGTTTGAGATAAAATATTCCAGCATAGAAAAAAAAGAATACTACCCATTGTACAGTAAGTACATAAGCCTCCGTCATCAGGATGGAAGCATGTATCCGCCTGAAAAAGCGCAGTTTCAAAGTTTTTTGTTTTGCAACTGGTTAGACATAACATTTATCGAGTTATGGCATCAAGACGAACTCGTCGCTGTAGCCGTAACTGATTGTATGCAAAAGGCTATTTCTGCAATCTACACCTTTTTTGACCCTGACTTTGATCACTATAGCTTAGGCTCAGTAATGATATTACAACAGTTAAAATTTGCGAAAAAGCAAAATAAGCAATATGTATATTTAGGTTATCAAATTGATGAATGCGATAAAATGAAGTACAAAACCCAGTTTTTACCCGCGCAAAAACAGGTAAATGATGAGTGGCTGGCTATTTAATTTGCAAATATAGCCCCTTCGCCTTTACTTATTGGCGTATTTTGGGCAAAATCTGCATCGTTTAACTATTAAAGAGGTGTTACGCTAAACATGGCGAAAGAAGACGTAATCGAAATGCAAGGGACTGTCCTTGATACTTTACCAAATACAATGTTCCGAGTTGAGCTAGAAAATGGTCACGTAGTTGTGGCTCACATTTCAGGCAAAATGCGCAAAAACTATATCCGTATTTTAACCGGCGATAAAGTAACGGTAGAAATGACGCCTTACGATTTATCGAAAGGCCGTATCGTATTCCGTGCTCGCTAAGTAAGTGCGTAAACGAGATTTAGTTTTTGGCTAGTATTTAACTAGCTTTGAGCGTTTATTAAATGTAATTGATGGATACTAACCAGCAATTACATTTAATAAACAAAAAACCCAGCTTTGTGCTGGGTTTTTTGTTGCTCGTAAAAATATAGCGATAAAAAATGGCCCACTATTAATTTAGTGGGCCATTTTATTTTTGAACTAATTTTAACAGAGCAGAAAGGGTGTGACTAAGCCGGTGTTAAATTGCTTTCATAATCAAAGCGAATTTTCTTATCTTTAACCGATATTTTTACCGTACCGCCATCAACAAGTTCACCAAAGAGTATTTCGTTAGCTAATTGCTTTTTAAGCTCTTCTTGAATAACACGTGCCATTGGACGTGCACCCATTGCTTTGTCGTAGCCTTTATCTGCCAGCCATTCTCGTGCTTTAGAAGTAAGCTCAAGGTTAACCGATTTTTTATCAAGCTGCGCTTGAAGCTCCACAATGAATTTATCTACAACAAGTAAAATAACATCACGTTCAAGGTGGTTAAACCAAATAATATTATCTAAGCGATTTCTAAATTCTGGCGAGAATACTTTATTAATTTCGCCCATTGCATCGTGAGTATGATCTTGCTCACTAAAGCCAATCGACTTACGCGTGGTTTCTTGCACGCCCGCATTGGTCGTCATTACCACCACGACGTTTCTAAAGTCAGCTTTACGACCGTTATTATCGGTTAATGTACCGTGATCCATTACCTGTAGCAGGATGTTGTAAATATCAGGATGCGCTTTTTCAATCTCATCAAGAAGAACAACTGCATGCGGGTTTTTAATAACGGCTTCAGTTAATAAACCACCTTGCTCAAAACCAACGTAACCTGGTGGTGCACCAATTAAACGGCTTATTGCGTGGCGTTCAACATATTCCGACATATCAAAACGGATAAACTCAACACCCATACACTTAGCCAATTGCTTAGTGACTTCTGTTTTACCTACTCCAGTGGGCCCTGCAAATAAGAACGAACCTACGGGTTTTTCTTCACTCGATAAGCCAGAACGAGATAAACGGATAGCAGATGTAAGCGCATCAATAGATTGATCTTGACCAAACACCAGCATTTTAAGGTTACGGTCTAGATTTTTAAGCGTTTCTTTGTCTGTAGACGATACACTTTGCGGTGGAATACGTGCCATTTTAGAAATAATAAGCTCAATGTCTGCCACACCAATGGTTTTTTTGCGTTTAGAACTAGGCTGCAGGCGCTGACTGGCACCCGCTTCATCAATAACGTCAATGGCTTTATCAGGCAAATGGCGTTCATTAATGTATTTTGCGCTTAATTCAGCAGCCGCTTTTAACGCTTTTTGAGTATAACGAATACCATGGTGCTCTTCGTAACGCTCTTTTAAACCATTAAGGATTTTAGTGGTATCGGCAACACTTGGTTCAAGTACATCAATTTTTTGAAAGCGGCGTACTAACGCGCGGTCTTTCTCAAAAATATTTTTGTACTCGTTATACGTTGTCGAACCCATACAACGTAATTTACCACTAGAGAGTAGCGGTTTAAGTAAATTGGAGGCATCCATAACGCCGCCCGATGCTGCGCCTGCGCCAATAATGGTATGGATTTCATCAATAAACAAAATAGAGCCTGGTTGCGCTTGCAGCTCTTTTAGTAGACTTTTAAAGCGTTTTTCAAAATCGCCACGGTATTTAGTGCCCGCAAGTAATGCGCCCATATCCAATGAATACACAACAGCATCAGCAATCACCTCAGGTACTTGTTTATTGACAATGCGATACGCCAAGCCTTCAGCAATGGCTGTTTTACCAACACCGGCTTCACCAACCAGTAATGGGTTGTTCTTTTTGCGACGGCACAGTACTTGTACCGTGCGCTCTACTTCGCTATCGCGCCCAATGAGAGGGTCAATATTACCATCGCGCGCTTGGGCGTTTAAGTTGGTTGTAAAGCTATCTAGCTTGCTTGCTTCTTCGTTTTGAACTTCTTGTACTTCTTCATGAATATCATCGGTGTCATCACCTAACTCATCATCCGCTTTAGAAATACCATGCGAAATAAAATTAACAATGTCTAAACGCGATACGTCATTCTTTTTAAGTAAATAAACCGCTTGGCTTTCCTGTTCAGAAAAAATAGCAACCAGTACGTTTACGCCTGTGACTTCGTTTTTACCTGACGATTGCACATGAAATACTGCACGCTGTAGTACACGCTGAAAACCAAGCGTAGGCTGGGTTTCACGCTCTTCTTCTAAATCAGGAATGACAGGTGTCGTTTCATCGATAAATTCAAGTAATTCGGTTTTTAGCCCTGAAATATGAACACCACACGCATTTAAAGCCTCTCCCGCTGAAGGATTGTCTAATAGCGCAAGTAAAAGGTGCTCTACGGTCATAAACTCATGACGACGAGTGCGCGCTTCACGAAACGCGGCATTTAAAGTAAGTTCTAAGTCTTTGTTTAGCATTGGCAACCCCTTACTGAGATAATAATTTATACCACAACAATCGGATGATTGATCACCCTAATTGGTATTTATACCAATTGCATTAAATTAGTGGCCTGTTATAGCGCTAAGGAAATAGCTTAGTAATAAAGCAAAAATTACAAATATAGTTGTTCTATATGTATAATTTTTAACGAAGTTAACAAGTTATTTAATCCGCTAAAATGGTCATACTTTTAATAAAATTGGTATTTATTCCTGCTCACAACTACAAAGCAGTGGATGCTCGTTATCACGCGCATAGCGGTTAACTTGTTCAGCTTTGGTGTGGGCCACATCGGCGCTATAAACACCACAAATGCCTTTACCTTTTTCGTGAACTTGAAGCATCACGTCAGTTGCTCTATCGCTATCCATATTAAAAAACGTCGTTAAAACTTCTATCACAAAGTCCATCGGCGTGTAGTCGTCGTTATTTAAAACAACTTTGTATTTTCGCGGTGGCTGTAGCTTTTGCTTTTCACTATCGCGAACGGTGTCTATTACACCTGAATCTTTCATTCCACTCATAAGTAAATATAGTCTTGTCTTTGTAACTCAAGCAAACTTGAATAAAAAATAAATTAAATGTTAAATAAATAACTCAAAAAACTTGACTGACTGTCTAAATAAACTACAGTCAATCTTAGATTGATTAAACCTTAATCAGTCTAGCAAATTATACAATTTAGATTAACTAAATTAGTCAACTTATTGAAGGATGTAGAAGTATGGCTTGCGGTAAAGTTAAATGGTTTAACAACGCTAAAGGTTTTGGTTTCATCGTAGAAGACGGCTGTGAGAATGATATTTTCGCCCATTATTCAACAATTGTAATGGACGGTTATAAAACACTTAAAGCTGGTCAAGATGTAACTTTCGAATTAGAACAAGGCCCTAAGGGCTTACACGCTACCAATATTGCCCCTGATGGCGACATTATTGTGTAACTGTAATTCTTTCGACTAAAGCGAGTGACCTATTTAAGATCCTCGCTTAATTCCCTTACCCACACTCTTCTCATTTCTTCTACCTCTATTAATTGCCTCATTCTGTGTAAATTCAACCCTTTTACTTGAATTTATTTTATATACCCCAATGTTCTAACTGAGATCTGTTTATATACATACTCGCAGTTTCAAGACCTAGCCCTTTTTATTCAGGCTTGTTACACTCTTGGGGCTCAAAACAACATATAAACATAACAATTAAACAGGCCATTTAGTACAAAGCGCAGCTTATGCTAAAGGCTAATTTATTTTTATTGCTTTTTTAGCTATAAATATCGTATCAGTTGGTCAGGTGTGACTATTCGCTTTATAAAAAAGCAATTATGAGTACCAACACCTAACAAACTATTCATTACTTAAATGCCCTTTTTATTAGACGTTTAATAATTGTGGTATTAAAAAAGTAATGACTTTCTTTGCATTGTTGAATAAGGCCTTTAAGGTCGACTATCTAGGAATGATGATGACATCAAAAATTATCTATACAAAAACGGACGAAGCGCCGGCACTAGCAACTTATTCGTTGCTACCGATCATCCAAGCATATACAAATGCGGCCGGTGTTGAAGTTGAAACTCGCGACATTTCATTAGCAGGTCGTGTAATTGCTAGCTTCCCTGATTATTTAACACAAGAACAACGCATTGGTGATGCACTTGCTGAACTTGGCGAGCTTGCTAAAACACCAGAAGCGAACATCATCAAATTACCAAACATCAGTGCATCTGTACCACAGCTTCGCGCTGTAATTAAAGAGCTTCAAGCAAAAGGTTACGCTCTTCCAGAATACCCTGTTGAACCTAAAAATGATGAAGAAAAAGCAATTCAAGCTGCTTATGACAAAATTAAAGGCAGTGCAGTAAACCCTGTACTACGTGAAGGTAACTCAGATCGTCGCGCGCCAGGCTCTGTAAAAGAATATGCACGTAACAACCCACATTCAATGGGTGCGTGGAGCAAAGATTCTCAGTCTTACGTTGCAAGTATGAGCGAAGGCGATTTCTTCGGTTCAGAAAAATCAGTAACTGTTGATACAGCCACTGATGTGCGTATTGAACATGTTGCAACTAACGGTGACGTTACTGTTCTTAAACAAAGTACACCTCTTTTAGCTGGCGAAGTTATTGATGCATCAAGCATCAGCGCTTCTAAGCTTCAAGCTTTCTTAGCGGCTGAAATTGATGCAGCTAAAGAAAAAGGTGTTTTATTCTCGCTTCACATGAAAGCGACAATGATGAAAGTATCTGATCCAATCATCTTTGGTCACGCTGTTAAAGTATTCTACAAAGATGTATTTGCTAAACACGGTGAGCTTTTTGAAGAGCTTGGTGTTGATGTAAATAATGGTTTAGGCGATGTATATTCTAAAATTCAAACATTAGACGATGCTAAGCGTGAAGAAATTGAAGCAGACATTCAAGCTGTTTACGCTAACCGCCCTGCTATTGCTATGGTTGACTCCGATCGTGGTATTACAAACCTACACGTACCAAGTGACGTGATCATTGATGCCTCTATGCCTGCTGCAATCCGTTCAAGCGGTCAAATGTGGAATAACGATGGTAAATTACAAGACACTAGCTTTGTAATTCCTGATCGTTGTTACTCAAGTGTTTACCAAGCAACTATCGATTTTTGTAAAGAAAATGGCGCGTTTGATCCAACTACTATGGGTAGCGTGCCAAACGTTGGCCTGATGGCTCAAAAAGCGGAAGAATACGGTTCACACGATAAAACGTTTGAGGCTAAAGCAAACGGTTCTATCCGTGTTGTTGATGCAAATGGCAATACATTACTTGAACACAGTGTTGAGCAAGGCGATATCTGGCGTATGTGTCAGGTTAAAGACGCACCAATTCAAGATTGGGTTAAGCTTGCAGTAAATCGTGCACGCGCAACAGGCGTTCCAGCTATTTTTTGGTTAGACGAAAATCGTGCACATGATTCGCAGCTAATCAAAAAAGTAAATAAATACCTAGCAGATCACGATACATCTGGCCTAGAGATTCAAATTTTAGCACCGCTTGAAGCAACATTGTTCTCATTAGCGCGTATTAAAGAAGGTAAAGACACCATTTCTGTAACAGGTAACGTGTTACGCGATTACCTTACCGATTTATTCCCAATTTTAGAGTTGGGTACGAGTGCTAAAATGCTTTCAATTGTTCCACTTATGAACGGCGGTGGCTTATTTGAAACTGGCGCAGGTGGTTCTGCACCTAAGCATGTTCAACAATTCGAAAAAGAAAACCACTTACGTTGGGATTCTTTAGGTGAATTTTTAGCACTTGCTGCATCACTTGAGCACCTAAGCGTAACTACGAGTAACAACAAAGCGCAAGTGCTTGCTGATACGTTAGATAAAGCAACAGGTACTTTCTTAGCAGAAAACAAGTCTCCTTCACGTAAAGTGAAAGAAATTGATAACCGTGGTTCTCATTTCTTCCTATCTTTGTTCTGGGCACAAGAACTTGCTAAGCAAAATGATGATAGTGAACTTAAAGCACAGTTTACGCAAATTGCTAGCGACCTTGAGTCTAACAAAGAGCAAATAGTAAGTGAGCTTAACGATGCGCAAGGCCCTGCAGTTGATTTAGGTGGTTACTTCCAGCCTAACGATGATGCAGCCTTTAAAGCAATGCGTCCAAGCACTACATTTAACGATATTCTTGCTAAGTTAGTATAAATATTGGTTTAAATTTAAAAGCCGCTTACTTGTAAAAGTAAGCGGCTTTTTTCTGTCTCAATTTTACAAAAAAAGGCCGCTATTTATAAAATAGCGGCCTTTAAAATAATTAAAGTTTATTTAATTATTTAGTATATGCACGTGGCATTTTTGAATCAGTCGTATAACGGTCGCGCAGTTTATCTTGGCGAGATTGTGTAGATACCTCAACGCCATTAATAAACATTTTGCTCACGTGGCTACTCAGTTCAAACGGGTCGTTACTCCACATAACTACATCAGCGGCTTTACCTACTTCAAGGCTACCTGCATTTATACCAAACACATCAGCAACGTTTGATGTAACTGCTTTTAACGCACCTTGTTGGCTCATACCGTACGATACGGCATTGCCCGCATCAAAACGTAATTGATACATGTTGTGACTTGCATCGCCACCTACCGTTAATAATACTTTAACGCCGGCTTTTTCAAGTATGCCTGCATTATATAAACTAGCATGAAGTGAATCAAAACTTGCTGGTAAGCTATCCATTGCGCTAATAATTACTGGAATATTTGCTTTTGCAACACGCTCTTTAACAACAACCGCATCTTGTGCGCCATTAAGTACTAGATTAATACCAAATTGCTCTTTTACTTTAATAAGCTCAACAATATCTGCTGCACGAGAAACGCCTACAACTAATGGCATTTTGCCGCTAAGGACTTTAGCCATTACTTTGTCTTCCGTACTTGGCTTATCGTCGTCTTTTTTAGCTTTTTTGCTTGCCTTGGTTTTGTGTTCATCTAATTTATTAATAAGCGTCTGTAGTGTAAATGCACGAGAGCCTTTACTACGTTCACCTAAGTACACAATTAAAGCCGCTTGTTTTTGCATGTTGCTATCAAAACTGCCACTTAAATCAACCACACTTGCAAGACCTGCAAAAATGCTATCACCACCATGCGGAGTAATAACATCGCGTGTAATACCGCCTTTACGTGCATAAGGAATTAAGCTCGAATGTGGATTGAAAGCAAGGCTCACATCAAAGTCAATATCAGCTTTGTCATCGCCAGCATCGCGCGAACCGGCAACAGCGCCAACTTCCACAAGCCCTAGCTGGTTTGCACTTGCAATAAAGCCTGGCGTTACAATTTGACCTTTTGCGTCAATAATTTGATCAGCTTTAACTTCAGTTGGGTTAATCGCGGTGATTTTGCCATCCGTCATAACAATGCTTGCCGACTTTAGTACACCTTGCTCGGTAGACGTGTGCAATGTTGCGTTAATAATTGCTAACGATTGTGCGCTTACAGCACCTGATGCCAGTAATCCGGCAGCAACCAGAGAAAGCGAAAACGAACGTGATAAATTTTTCATTCTGGGAGCTCCTTATTGTTGACCTAACATAAAATCACTTGTTGCTTGATACGCACTGTCGTTTCTATCGTAAACTTTTGCACCATCAACAAACACTTGTTCAGCTTTAGCATAAACACTAAACGGGCTTTGATTCCATATAACAACATCGCCTTGCTTACCCGCTTCAAGCGATCCTGTTTTGTCATCTATACCTAGTGACTTAGCAGCGTTAGCCGTGATCCATTTAATCGCGTGTTGTTCAGAAATATCAAAACCGTTTTCGTTAGCACGGAACATAACTTTGCCGGCTTCTTGGTTTAAGCGTTGGATCGTTGTGTCGGAATCTGAATGGACAACTGCACACGAGTTCTTAACCGCATCAACAATGGCAACATTCTCTTGAACCATGTCGTAAGCTTCCATTTTAAAGCCCCACCAGTCTGGCCAAAGTGCAGCACACGAGCCATTTTGGGCAAGTAAGTCAGCAATTTTATATGCTTCAATACCGTGATGAAAAGTACCTGCGTGATAATTAAACTCTTTTGACAAGTCAATCATCATTGCCATTTCTTCAGCTTTATAACAATGGTTGTGAATTCGTACTTCACCTTCAAGCACACCACGCAGGGTATCGTGTTTAATATCACGCATTGGAGCGTCTGGATTTAAACCCGCTTCATAATCGGCATCGTATTTATCCCATGCACGTTTATACTCACTCGCTTCAGCCCACGCCATGCGATAGCCAGCCATGTTACCCATACGCGTTGAAGGTAATACGCCTTGACGACCATAAACACGTTTTGGATTTTCGCCACACGCCATTTTTAAACCATAGGGCGCATCAGGAAATTTCATGCCCTGCATAGTATGCGATGGTACGTTTTTAAGTGTAACCCCTCGTCCACCAAATAAATTAGCTGAGCCAGGTAAAATTTGCAGTGATGTAATACCGCCTTCGCGTGCACGATTAAAACCTGGATCTTGTGGCCAAACAGAATGCTCAACCCACACTTCAGCAGTGTTAGGACTGGTCATTTCATTACCATCTTGATGCGACTCAACCGACGGGCTTGGGTATGCACCTAAGTGTGAATGTACATCAATAATACCCGGTGTTACCCACTTGCCTTGCGCATCAATTGTAAGATCAGCAGTGGCAGTCAAATCTTTACCTACTTGTTGTACTTTACCGTCAACAAGCAATACATCAGCATCATCTAGACGCTCACCAGTACCTGTTAGTACGGTTGCATTGGTAATTAATGTGCTTGATGTAGCAACTGGCTGATAAGTACTTGGATAAGGATTTTTATTGATTGTTATTTTATCGTCTTGCGGGCCGTTTTCTTGGCAACCTACAAGTGCAGCGGCTAAGCCAACTGCTAATAAAGAGGGAGCAAATTTTTGCATGTTGTTTGATTCTCCTGTTTTTTTGCTACTTTAACGAAAGCTAAACCATAAAGCCAAAAAAACAGGTGAAAACGCGGTTAATTAAGATGAATTTCTGTGATTATTTTTTTATATAATTGTTATACAGCATTTCAAGCGCTCCTTCGGTTGTAAGCGACGGATCTTTAGCAATAAAATGCTTAACCGTACGTGTTACAAAATCAGAATTTTGCTTGTGCAATTTAGAAAAATCTTTAATAAGTGTATTACCATCTTTAGCTGCCGTGACTTTGTCATGGCGATGACGATACTGGCTCAGTGCTTTATTAAAATCGCCTTGGTAGTCTTCAACCAAGATCTTATAAAAATCACTTTTCTGTACGTTTAAGTCATTGATGCAGTAATTTAACGCTTCTTTAAAGTCGGTAAATATCATACCTTCTACATCAAACTCTTTTGTTTTTTCGCGTACTGCCACCTTGGCATCTTCTGTCGCATAGCTAAAACCAGTAAAGGCCAAACGCTCTGCCGCTTCTTTGCCTAATTTCATACCAGCTTGAATACTATGGGCAAACTCATCGCTCATATCGCCAAGCTCGCTTTCCTCCCACATATTATAAACACGCAGTGGTTTAGCGTATTTAGTGGCAAGCTTTTTTTTCATTTTAGTAAAGCGCTCGTCGATGGTCATTAACCTTTCGTTATGTAAAAGTGCATGACACTCATAACAGGCAGGAATGGATATAAAATCAGCCTCCTCGCCTAAATCAACAATGCTTTGCAGCATATGCAGGGGCGGACAATGATCACGCTCTGTTGCTTCACAGCCACAATAAAAACACTGGTTAAAATGTTGCTGATCACAGGCATATGCTTGTTGATAATAGCTGGCTAACGTTTTACTCACCGTTACTCCTAAAAAACACGACTAAATTATGGGGGCGATAATAACAGCCTGAAAAAATAAGTTATACCAATTGCATTAAATTAGTGATCTATTATTGCGCTAAGAAAATAGCGCAATAATAAGGCGAGAATTATGAAGTGTAGTTATTCTACACGAATAATTTTTAACGCAGTGAGGACGCTATTTAATGCGATAGAATGATGATGTTTTTAATAAAATTGGTATTTGTAGCTATAAAATACTTTTAATAAAATTACGGGTTTTCGTTATTGATGAATTATTATGAAATAGTTTAATTAGAGCGATATAGAAGTGAGAATACCTTATGCTTTATTCAGCAGGTCTGAGTCCAGTAATAAAGCCGACCCGAGATAAAAATAAGTTTTCCTGTTCAGAACTGATGAACTTCGAATATGCAGATTTAATAATAGAATACTGAAGAATCATACGCTAATTCTATATCACTGAATCTAAAAGCTATGCCTGCTATCAATAAATTGGTTTAACATATTGCCAATGCAAACAATTAAATCATGCTCTCGCTTAAACTCGTTTTCTATAAACGCTAAAGCCGGTCGCTTAGGATAATTTTCAAAAGCATCAAAATTGAATTCGTAAATATTTCGACCTTTTCCTTTTAAATTATAAGTTAAATTAGGTCGAATGTTTGATTTATGCTTGATATTATTAGCCAATCGGTTGAAGTATTTATATTCTTCGCATGTTACCAATTCATCCATCTTAGCTGACAACTTTTCATACTCTGATTTATTCTCTAATATTCTTTTTATCACTTTAAAGTCAATATTTTGTTTTCTGCCTATTTTCGTTTCATTTTTTAAGTTTAAACCTAGACTGATATAAATCACATGCGCTATAAGATCAGGTAAGGAGTGCAAAGTTCTTATAAGTGCAATAATATGTGCTTTACATGCTACAGTAAATTGGTACTCATTATTTTTCACACTTTCGTCTTCAGTAAATCTCAGTTGAAAGTAATTATTATCGGCATTTCTTGCCATATGGTTTGCGATTAAACTTTCAATTTCTTTATAGTGATAAAAGCAAAATTCCATATTTTCGTTAATGGAGTCTAACGCCCTTGACATTTCTAAGAACAACACTTCCTTTTGTATCTCATTAACGTGAGATCTAAGCTTTACCGTTTTCCAAGTTCCCACAAAAAGCTCCATATAAGTTAAAAGTATTCATCTTACAGTGTCAATCCAATTGGCTTTGTTATATCGCAATTAAATCACGGCCGCGATTAAACCAAATAATCCACCAAACACACCGCCCCACACGACAAGCCAGCCTAGGTGCTCGCGGATCATGGTTTGAATAATCTCTTTAACCATTTTAGGGGTTAGCTCATCTAGGCGCTCATCCACTAATTTAAGCACTGTATTGTGTAAACCTTCTGCGCTATTACCTTGCGAAAGCGTTTGGGTAACAAGGGCTTTAAAGTGGTCGGTTTGAGAGATTTCACCAAGCGATAGTTGCATTTTTTCAATGAACTTTTCACGCATTGGCTCTATTGCAGCAGTACCGCCAAACATGCTAAGCATGCTCCCAAACTGAGATTGCTCTATTACCTCTAACAAATTGTCGAATGCCGGATTTAAATCAACATTGCTAATTATTGGCTCAAAGTCGATATTTGGCTGTGCTTTATTTAATAGATTATTAATTTTTTGCTCTGAAAAAAACTCCGTTAATATTAAGTTTCTTATAGCAGTTTTAAAGCTTTCAAACTTAAGCGCGATTACCCCAGAGCCATATAAAAAAGGGACTTTTTCAAACAACATATGAATAGCTAATAAATTAGTTACCGCGCCCGAAAGTGCAAATAAACCAACAGATAACACAATTGCTTGATCGAGTATAAAACCCGCAACAACAAATAAACCCGCTAGCAAATTGGTTATTAAACTTTTGTTCATTTTTACTCCATTTAATTCGGTGCAATTTTTATGCAGTTAGCTATTAATTTTACAACGTTTATATTGTTAAATTAATCCCTTTTTGCCATAGTTTATGTATCTGTTCAAAAGACGAGCAATTGTTATGTGGAAAACAGTCAACGAGCACATCAGTGTTGCCATTAATGATGACTTCAAACACACCTATAAGCGCCAATTACAAAGCACCAATACAGACAAACTATTTCATCTTACCAACGATACGCATAATTTCTTAGTTAAAATAGCGCTAAAAAATGAACTTGACCGATTAGAAAGTGAATCTATCGGTTTAAAGCTTCTCGCGCAAAACAGCCGTTTTATAATTCCTGACTGTATTGTAACGGGTGCAAACATAGAGTTCTCGTTTATTGTTACGCAATGGCAAAAGCTTGATCAACAGCCTCACTCAACATGGATTGATATGGGGAAAAACCTCGCTTATTTGCACCAAAAACACGATCAAGCAATGTTCGGTTTTGATGTTGATAATTACTTAGCAACCACAGTACAACCCAATAGGTGGCATAAAAAATGGGATGTGTTTTATGCCGAAGAACGTATTGGCTGGCAACTGCAGCTACTCGCTGAAAAAGGTATTCGTTTTATTGAACCCGAGCGCTTAATAAATACTGTAAAAGAGCAGCTTCATAGCCATCGTGTAACACCATCACTACTGCATGGTGACTTTTGGCGAGGTAATATGGGCTTTGTAAGCACAATGCCCAGCCTATTTAACCCTGCATGTTATTATGGTGATCGGGAAGTCGATATTGCAATGAGTGAGCTATTTGCTCCACTACCTGACGATTTTTATACCGCCTATGATCAGCAATACCCTCTTTCAAAAAATTATCATAAACGTAAATTAGTTTACCAGTTGTATCCAATTTTAAATCACGCCAATATTTTTGCTGGTCACTATCTAACACAAGCCAAGCAACATATCGAAAAGCTCACCACAATAGGCGTAAAATAACTGTCATAATCTTACTTACAGACTATATTTATTAAATAAGGAGAGTTCAGCGTTGAGCCATTAAGTTTTTGCTAGGTTTATTAGCAATGACTTAATTATTTGTACTGGAGTGATTATGAAAAACTTTTTATCACAACGAATCGCTTGTCCACACTGTGGACACCACATTCATTTAGATCTAGACGCAAGCATGGGCGATCAGGACTACATTGAAGATTGCGCTGCCTGCTGTAACCCAATTCATTTAAATATGCATATAGATCATGCTAACAATAAATTAGAGTTACATGTAGACAGCGACGACGAACAAATATTCTAGTTTAAATCTAACTCTGATGGCGTAAGTAGTTTTCTACCGTATTTACAATAGTGTAAGTTTGCTGATCAACTTCAATATTTAGCTTATCACCCACTTGCGCTGCACCAATATTAGTAATAGCGAGTGTTTCAGGTATTAGGTGTAACCAAAAGCCTTGTTCGTCAACCTCACCCACCGTTAAACTTGCGCCATTTATAGATACAAAGCCTTTATACAACACATATTTTTGCCACTCTTTTGACAAACTCAGTTGAATTTTACAGTTGTTCTCAAGCTTAACTATTTGAGATATGTTTGACGTACAATGAATATGCCCAGACACAATATGTCCACCAAGCTCAGTACCAAACGTTGCTGAGCGTTCGAAGTTAACTAAACTTCCCAGCTCAAGCAAGCCTAGGTTGGTTAACTTGAGCGTTTCGTCAATAACATCAAAATGTACTTGCGCGACTACATCATGATTACCTAGCTCAACTTGCACAACGGTTAAGCAACAGCCATTTATAGCAATGCTTGCGCCTAAATCTAGATGCTCTACGTATTCATCGCTTACCGATATAACTAACCGTAAAACGCCGTCGGTTTGCGTTTTAGAAACCACTGTTGCTTGTGTTTGCACTATTCCTGTAAACATAAAATCACTTTAAATTATTACAAAGTGATAGTTTAACGTATCAACTTATAAAATCATTCACTACTGTGATTTTTATTTGAAACACAATAGATTACAATTGCGGCCTGTTTTACTTAATAGCTGTTTTTATGACCTTTTGTAATTGGGAAGCCAAGCGCTTACTCTCTCTTGCTCTTCCTGTTTTTTTAGCTCAAGTTACCCTTGTTTTAATGTCGGTGGTCGACACTATTATGGCCGGCCAAGTAAGTCCTACAGATTTAGCGGCGCTGTCTATCGCCACAGGTATTTGGAATCCTTTATTGCTTGCATTACAAGGCATTTTATTAGCGCTCACCGGTATCATTGCCCAGTGTGCAGGCGCGAATGACAAAAAAGGTATTAGCCATTATTTTCAACAAGCCCTTTATTTAACCCTACTATTAAGTGCTGCGGGGTTCGGTATCACTTATTTAGCCGACATGATTATATTAAGGCTCGATACCAGCCCTGCAATTGCAAGCCTTGCTTTTGACTACATTCATTTTGTTAAATGGGGTGTGTTCGGCTTTTTAATTTTTACCACTTACAGAAACATGACCGAAGGCATGGGTATGACCAAACCCGCTTTTTACATAAGCTTGCTGGGTTTAGCGGTAAATATTCCGGTAAATTATATTTTTATAAATGGGTTATTTGGTTTACCTGCCTACGGCGGCGCAGGTTGTGGTATTGCAACAGCAATTGTTTTAACGGTTATGGCTATAGCACAAGTCACTTACTGCCAACTAAGTAAAAAAGTAGACGCTAAAGGCCTGCTTACTCCATTTGAAAAACCTAATTTAACCACCATTGCTACTATTACAAAATTAGGCATCCCAATTTCATTAGCTACCTTTTTTGAAGTGACCTTGTTTGCCTGTATTCCTCTATTTATAGCGCATTTAGGCGCTGTAGCTGTATCTGGTCATCAAATAGCAGCCAGTGTAACTACATTATTGTTTATGATGCCGCTAAGCCTTTCTATCGCTATTAGTATTCGTATTGGTAATTTATATGGTCAAAATCATTTAAAGCAATTAAGAGTCGCCGTGTCGACCAGCTATATTTTAGCAATTGTTATCGCACTGTTTTTAGCACTTATTACATTTACAGGTCGTGATTTAATTAGCCAGTTGTACACAGATAGTCCCGAAGTAATTGCCCTTGCTACCTCAATCATGATTTTAGCCTGTGTTTATCAACTACCGGATGCTCTGCAAGTAGCCGCAAACGGTATATTACGTGGTTTAAAATACACAGCACCTATTTCCTACATCACCTTTATATCGTATTGGTTAATCGGCTTTAGCTTAGGTTACGTATTGGCAAGAACAGATATAATAGTGCCAGCAATGGGGCCACACGGTTTTTGGGTCGGAATAATAGTCGGGCTAACCGTTGCCGCTGTATTGTTGATGCTCACAGTAAATAAGCGCTTTAAACGTGAACCATTCACTACTGAGTAAATTAACAATTAAACACTCACTACCAGCCGTTATGTTGCTGCTAGTGAGTGCTTTTGTACTTGTAAATTGCAGCAAAGCACCGAGCTCAATAAATAATACCTACACTGCGCGCTTAAGCAGTACCCTTAACACCTCCTCAATCACACCAACACCGCTTGAACAACTTAAACTCATAAAACCGACGACCGTTAGCGGGGATAAAATTACCGTAAGCATTGTTGAACTTGCAGGACTGACCCACTGCGAACTTAATGTGCTTATAAGCGAGCACAATAATCAACTTGGAAAAACAGCCACGGCGGCGAGCCAATTAAAGTATCAAATAAATTTTATTCAAAGCGCTGATAATTGCTTAAATACGCTTGATGATAATACCTCCACTTATAAAAAAATAAATGATGCTAAAAATCAAAAACAAACACATCTAATGCATTACTTTAACAGCATGTTATTTAAAGAACCTGAGCTCAATCGGACTTGGTTACTTACATCTAATGAGCTTGCAACACACCCAGCAGGATTTAGCGACACCGTTGAGGCGCTTACACAACTTGTTACTATAAAAAAACACATCAAATTTCAACAATTTGGTGAAATTAAAACTGACAGTTTATTTAATGCATTAGAGCAACTTAACAAATACAGATTTAATCAAGCACTTATTCAATCCGCTAGGCAACAAATAGTACTTAATCAAAGTGCAACACTGTTTATAAAAACAATAAGCTTCGACCACATTTGCCCAACAGGTAAAAATAAAAAAGAAGCTAAAATAATGAGCAATGTATTTCAAAAATATTACTTAACACACATTCAACCCTACCAAGCACAACTCACCGGATACCTAGAAGTTCTGCAACCGCTTTACAACCAACTCTGGTTTGAAGAAACCGTAACCAGTAAGCAAATTAATAATTTACTTAAAGAAGATTCACCTAATAATCTATTAAATCAATTAAAAAACTCTGCCGTCGATCACGTAGTTTGGTGGCAAAAATTTTATAAAACGTGTGAAATCAGTCCAATGTGAATAAAAAAACGGCAAATAAACGTAAAAACGATAAACTTGCTTGATTCACCATCCGCCACGCTATATATTAGCGGCCGTTGTTAAGTAATTAGCAACTTACTTAAATAGTAATACGACTGTAGCTCAGTTGGTTAGAGCACTACCTTGACATGGTAGGGGTCGGTGGTTCGAATCCACTCAGTCGTACCAACATTTAAGTAAAATAAAAGTACATCTGAAGGAAAAAGCACTACCTACTCTTGATCACCCGCTCCAAGAGTCAGTGGTTCGAATCCACTCAGTCGTACCAACATTTAAGTAAAAAATTTATATCCCGAAAAATTGTACGACTGTAGCTCAGTTGGTTAGAGCACTACCTTGACATGGTAGGGGTCGGTGGTTCGAATCCACTCAGTCGTACCAATTCAAAATAATAATAAATCCAAAGAAAAAACACTACCGACTCTTGATCACCCAGTCCAAGAGGCAGTGATTAGAATCCACCCAGTCGTACTAACTCCAAGTAATAAAATCTACAAAAGAAAAGCACTGCCTACTCTAGATCATCCAGCCCAAGAGGCAGTGATTGAAAAAGTTAAGATAACTGTCTGCGTTATTTAAAAATGAAGACATTTTTCTCTTTTCTGCATGTTATTAAAAGAACTGCCTGACTTAAAGTTTAAAACTCGCAATCTGTTGCAGGATTTGTTATTAATATTAAAAATAATTAAGAGGACATACATTACTCATAAAATGAGGAAAGCGCCCTCTGATAAAGCTCTTAGCATTACTAAATGGAGATTGGTGCAATTATTAAACTGAGTAGTTACTTTTATATTAATGGTGAAACGGCTTTACATAAAAATTTTTTGTTTTGGTTTGCAACTTTATTCCCAATGATTTTAGCTTTTTGTTTTGCATATCCTTTATCACATGGGCTTAAATTGTCAGGAACTGTTGAAGCGTATTCTAATTTTATTTCAATATTTAAATTACCTTTATGGATTGCGTCTGGAAGCTTGATACTCGGAGTAACAGTTAGTCGGTTCCATAGCTCAGAGCAGCGAGCTATAACAATTAAACAAAGTATAAATCAAAATAACTTTGCTAATTACTTAAACCATCGAGATCATTTTCAAAAATACCTAACTCCAATAGCTGCAAATTTTGATATAGAAGTAGATCCCTTTTAGATATACGGCATTATTTTTAGTTCCTCTACACCATATAGTGCAAGCGTAAAATTGTCAGATGGAATATTTGACTTCTTTTCCGAAAAATTTGAAACCGAGTTTTGGTCAAAAATGAAATTTTCAGCGCCAAATTTCACTAATCAAGAGGCTAATATTTACTTCCCCAGATTTGCTAAATCAATTGGCATTAATGCAGAAAATATTACTCTAAGTGACTTTGAAGAATTAGATACATTATTAGTTAAAATTCGAAAAATATATCGCCGTGCCATGGAGTATGGAATAACTAGAGAAACATCAGAATCTTTCCAAGAAATAGAAGAATCTGGCTTTTCCATGCTAATAGGTGAGTTTAGTCAATGGGCACATGAAAACAACTTTAAGAAGCGGTGGCCGTAATGCTAACAAGAACATTAGACGAAGTTTTCTCTTCCCCCGTTTATTAGGTCTCACGATTATTTTTGTCATACACATTCTCAGGATTTATTTGCATCAGTATTGCGGGGTTGTCTATCGGTTTAAATCCGTATTGCGCATAAAGACCATGCGCATCAGAAGTTGCTAATAAAAAGCGCCTAAGGCCTTGTAGCTCAGGGTGCTCTACTATCGTTTTAACCAGTAATTTACTCAGCCCATTACCTTGCGAGTGCGGGGCAATAAATACATCGGCTAAGTATGCAAAGGTTGCTTTATCGGTCACTACTCGGGCAAATCCAACTTGTTCGTTATGAGCGCTGTAAACACCAAAGCACATTGAGTTATCAATAGCCGATTGCATCACGCTTTTAGGAATGCCTTTGGCCCAATAGCTATTAGCAATAAAGTTATAAATAATGTTAAAGTTAAGTTTGCTTTTGTCTGTGCTAATAAAGTAACCGCACACTTTTTCATCCATAAAATTCCAACCTTAATAATCTTTAACGTTTTTTAGCTGTTTATCGTGTAATTTTGACAGCACTAATAGCGAGCAAATAGCCCCAAATAATGCCAGTCCCATATCTGATTGGGTATCCCACACGTAACCTTGCGTGCCTAAAAACGCTTCTGCGTTTTCGCCGCTTAACACTGCAACCCACCACTCTATTAATTCGTAAAACGCGCTAAATGCTAAACATACCGAAATAACAAAGGTGATTAACCAGCCTCGACCATTTACTACATTTTTGCGCAGTAAAATTTCGCGGGCTAATAGTGCAGGTACAAAGCCTTGAAAAAAGTGCCCTACTTTGTCGTAGTTATTACGGTCGCTACCAAATAGGTTATCGAAAAAAGGGACTTCGGCGTAGGTGTAATGCCCGCCAATCATCAGTACAATGCAATGCGCTAAAATAAATGTATATAAAATAGGGGTAAGTTTAAAGTGGCTATAGGTGCTTACTAACAGTACTACACCAATAATTGCGGGGATAACTTCAAGCAACCATGTAAATTGATCTTTTGGATTGATACCAGACCAAGTTAATACAATAAAAAACAGGCTCAGCCATACATACTTCATTTAAAATCCTTGTCTAAATTGATCGAACTACAGTATTTTGTGCCTTGAGTAGGCTATTTATAGTTTGTTTTTGCCGTTAAGCGGTTAAACAGAGTTGGAAAAAAGCGCTTAATTGTAGGCGCCCAACCACTTAAACCTTTGCCAATAATCACTTCGTCTTTTTTATTACTAATGGCACGAATCATTTTTATGGCAGCTTCGCTTACATCCATGCCATTTTCTATCGACTTTTCAGGTTTATTTTGCGCGATGCCTTGCTCGTTTAGTGAGTTATGTGCAATCGCTGTTTTAATAGAACCAGGGCAAATTGTTAAACAATGAATGTTATGTTCCGCTACTTCTGCACGTAGGCAATCCATAAAACCAACAACCGCATATTTAGAACCCGAATAACCTGTTCTAAATTTTGAACCAACTTTACCCGCCACACTACTAATAGACACAATTGAGCCACTGCGCCTTACCACCATAGTAGGCAATACAGCTTTAGTAAGTGCAATTAAGCCAAAGTAATTAACCTCCATTAATTGGCGGTACACGTTAAAATCGTTTTCTAAAAATAAGCTACGCTGCGATACGCCGCCGTTATTAATTAAAATATCAATTGCAGGAAGCTCGCTCATTTTTGCTGTTATTGTACTCAGTACATGCTCTGGCTGGGCTAAGTCCAGTGGCACAACTAAGTGCCCTTCGCCTTTAAGGGTTGCTTTTAAATCGTTTAGTTTATCTACATTGCGCGCCGATAAAATAACGCGCGCTCCAAGCTCGGCAAATTGTATAGCAAGCTCTTTACCAATACCTGATGATGCCCCGGTGATCCACACGGTTTTATTATTATATTGCATATGTTATTTGCCCTTTTATTGTTATTTATTAGCTTTTAATAAGGTCTGGTAAAATACTCTACGCCTTTGTAGGCCCTGCTATTGCGTTTACTTCATCTTCTAATTTTTTATAAAAACCCATTAAAAATAGTAGCTCAACAGTTACGTACAAAGGGCCAATAATTAAACCAATTAGGTCATCTACAAACGCCGGCTTTTTACCTTCGTAATAATGTCCAATAAACTGCAATACCCAGCCAAATACAAACACACCGACACCAATACCCAACCAAGGCCAAAACGCCATTGCCGCAATAGGCTGAGCACCAATAAGGAGTAAAGTGAGTATCACGGCCATAATAAAGCCAAGCGAAAAGCTCAGCATAAAATAATAAACAACTGACGCTAATACAAAAAGTTGTGCACCATCAATGACAAAATTATCAATTAGAAAACTTCCCACAGGTATTTGGATACGTGCAAGTAGGCACAGTGCAGCAAATACAATGAGCGGAATACCAAAAAAGTGGGTCAATACATTGCGTTTAGAACGATGGTATAAACCATATTTACCAAGTTGTTGTTGAAGTGTTTTCATTGTTGAACCCTGCTTTATTTTTATATAAAGTTAACTTTAGCAAATATCAGTACAACAACAATGTCAGGTACCCGACATTAAGTAACCTGAACTCTGGATAATAAATCTATCTCCAGCAGCTATTATCAGCGCTAACTGCGTTGAACTTACTTGCAATAGGCTAGGTTAAATAAATTAAACCAATGCAGAAATTATCTTACCCCGTTCATGCTGCGGTTGCATATCCATTCGGTCCCTACCCTGCTTATATTCTTGCTCAAGCATTTTTTCAAGTTCGTTGATTTTATCGTTAATTATGTCAAGATCAGCGCCTTGCCCTTGTAATTCTTTAGAAAGATCTTCTATTGCTTCTTTTAATTTATCTATTTTTTCTTTATTTATACCCAAACGCTGGTAAACAATTGCTTCTTGCGCACGTTCTAAAAACGTTTGCTCTTTAGGTGTAGCGTTCATTCCGTTAACGTCACTTGCTTTTTCACTAGTAGGGCCATAAATTGCCGCTACTTCGCTTGGGCTTGCCGCTTTAGTTATACTCGATGAGTTATAGTTACCATATTGATTTGCAAAGGTTATAGATGTCATTAGCCAAATCCATTGTTGCGTTTCAGGTTGTGTAGCAATTTTGGTTCCAACTAATAAAAATACTAAACCTATTTAAGCTTGCCAGTGCGCACGTGTAATTTTTGCTTATCTAAAATGGTAATGCGTTGATACCCTAAACTAATGGCTTGTAGCTCAACGAGTCGTTGCAGTATTTGATTAATAGTTTGGCGAGTTAGATAGGTCATATCAGCAAGTTGCTGCTGGGATAATACAAGCGGCGTTAAATGTTCTGTATGCTCACTCAGCATTAAAAGTCGATTGCATACCTTTTGCTCAGCGCTTAATAATGCATGATCTTCCATGGAGGTAAACATAAGGCGTAACTTTTGCGCCAGCAATAAACCAAACTCTTGCCAATATTGTGGCTGTTCATTTAACAATTGTTCAAGCGCACGCTGGGGTACATAAAAAAGTACCACATCGGTTTGCGCATATACGTCGTGCGTACGCAGGCCGCCATCAAACAACGTGACTTCGCCAAACCACAGCGGTGTTTCAATAAAGCTGAGTACAGCTTCCTTTCCTTCATTGCTTACACCACTAATACGAACCACGCCGCTCAGTACGGCATAAATACCGTTATGCTTATCGCCTCGCAAAAATAGTGACTGTTGGGCTTTAAGTGAACGCGTTTTGCCTTGAGTTAATAAAAAGTTTTTTAAATACTGGCTGCGGCTTTTAAACCAATGCCCTTGTTCAATAACGCTTTGCTGTTGTGGAGTCATAATTTTAAATCTCTTAACCAGAGTGCCAGGGCCTGTTGACCTTTCAGGATTAAAATTTGTTCAATCTAGGGGCGATTTAATCGCGGCGCGAGACTTGTAACCTAGTGGGCTAAGTAAAAACCGAGCAACAAAGAGTTAATTGCCCCTAGAAAGAACCCAAAGGGCAGCGCATGTTTGGCATTTATGCTGCGTTATCGCCTATTTATGGGAGATACCACACTACATAGGCTCTGCCTTGCCTAAATACCAAGCAGTCTGCTGCAAATTTAACCTCGGAAGATAACCAGGCCCTAGTTACTCTACTTTAAATTTAACTTATGTAATTCATTACGTACCCATTGCGTATCTAAATATTGTTCTACGTGCTGCTGCGCAAACTTTAAAAAATTACGTGCCGCATGCGATATGTGCCTGTCGGTGCGCATTACAAAATACCAATGACTCGCTAAATGGGTGTCGGTTACGTTTAAAATTTTAAAGCTTGTATCATCTTTTGCAAGTACATGGCGTGATAAAACTGCAATACCCATGCCCGACGCTACCGCTACCCGTATTGCCTCATTACTGGCCATTTGTACGGAGTCATTTAGCACTAATCCTCGGCTTTGTAACTCGCTTTCAAATAACATCCGTGTTGCTGAACCATTTTCTCGTAGTAAAAAGCGATACTGCATTAGTTCAGCTAATTTAACGGCTTTTACGCGAGCTAATGGATGACTTAGTGGCACTATAAATTCCAGCGGATTATGCAAAAAACGCGCAGCTTGTGCGTGTTCAAGCGACGGCGGATGACTAAATACATAAATATCATCCTCCCCTCGCTCAAATCTATCAAGTACCTCTGCCCTGTTGCCTATTTCAAGAGGTAGCTCTACATGCGGATGTAAATTACTATAAGGACCTAGCAGTTTTGGTAAAATATATTGCGCCGTATTAACCATGGCAATTTTACAACGGCCGCGCGCTCCCCCATTGAGCTCAGTTAAGAAGTCTTGATAGTCTTCAAAATGCCCAAACACCTGCTGGCAGGTTTTAAATAACGCAAACCCAGCATCAGTAACATGTAACTTTTGTTGCTGCATAAGCACTAGTGGCTCACCCACGGCCTCTTGTAATCGTTTTATTTGCAGCGATACGGTTGGCTGCGTTAAATGTAAACGCCTTGCACTTTCGCTAATTGAGCCAGTTTTTACTACGCTCATAAATACTTCAAGTAACCTAAATGAGATATGCCGTAAATCCAAAATCACCTCCATAGATATTTATCTATACATGTGCATTGTTTATTTTATTATTTACTATACAAAGTTTTATCTACAATAGCCCCTCTTAATTTATGATTTAGTAAGGAACACCTGTGCCAGATATTGTTGTTATGTTTTTTATTTTAGGATTAGTAGCGGGTATTTTACGTTCTGATCTTGCTATTCCAAAAGCAACCTACGAAACCTTAAGCCTATTGCTCATGTTAACAATCGGTCTTAAAGGCGGTATGGTACTGCACGGTAATCTAAGCTGGCAACTGCTACCCGAAATGGGCTCGGTAATGTTGCTTGGTGCACTTATTCCTCTTATGCTTTATCCAATTTTAAAATACGTAATTAAACTCTCTGTTGCTAATAGCGCCAGTATTGCCGCACATTACGGCTCAGTAAGTGCAGGTACCTTTGCGGTAGCGCTTGCGTATGCCGAGACAGCTCAATTAGTAGTCGGTGCAGAAGTAACTCTGTATTTAGTTATGCTAGAACTCCCTGCAATCATCGTTGGTTTACTGCTTTACAGAAGGCTTGATAAAGAAAACAGCCAAAAGAGTGAACTGTCGTTAAAAGCGCTTTGGCATGAAACACTTACTAATAAAAGTGTCATTTTGCTCGTAGGCGGTGTCGTTATCGGCATGATGTACGGCACGGTGCAAGGCAGCCAAGTAACCAGCCTCTTAACCAGCAGCTTTAAGGTCGTACTTGCGTTATTTTTACTGGAGATGGGTTTAGTCGCAGCACAAACTCTACGCCCTATTCCCTGGAAACAGTGGAAACTAGCAGTATTTGCTATTATCACGCCATTATTTTTAGGCACGATTGGCGTAATGGTAGGCACACTTTTGAATTTAGAGTTAGGGTCGGTAGTTATATTGGGAAGTTTGGTAGCAAGCGCTTCTTATATAGCAGCCCCCGCTGCTATAAAGGCAGCCATTCCTAAAGCCGATATTGGCCTTGCTATGCTCAGTTCACTAGGCGTTACTTTTCCGTTTAATGTGATTGTTGGTATTGGTTTATACCACCAGCTCGCAGTAGCAATGCAGTAAACGAACAAATCAGTATTAACAATTAAAATTTATTACTTTAAAGCTGTTAAGCCCATTTTATACGGGATTAACAGCTAAATTTAAAAGATCATTTATAGTCGATACAATGGTTACTTAATCGTTAATTTTTTATGCGGGCTTAAAAAAAACATCTTTTTCCAGCCTTGATTTTGCGTTGTAAAAAGCCACGGCATGGGCACTAATGATAAAATAGAATAATGCACATGGGGCTGTTTCCCCGCAGCATTTCCAGTATCGCCAAGTAAACCAATTTGACTGTTTATGCTCACTGTATCGCCAGCACTTACACTGTACTCATTTAAATGTGCAAAATAATGCACGCGCCATTTAGGCCCAAGTACAGCAACCGCTTTACCTCCTCGGCTTAACTCACCTGCAAATATAACAATACCGCTTGTAGAGGCAACTACGGGTGTATTTTTTGTACCAAAAATATCAATTCCTTTGTGCACACCCGATTTACCCCAAGGCTCATACCAAAACGTATTATGGTTCCAATCTTTAGCGGTTGCCCCTTGTACCGGTATCATTATTTTTTCAGGAATTAGTAAGCCTATAATTAGTAAAGCTACAGCTCCAATTAAAATCCACTTAAGTACTTTCAATGTTCTCTCCCTGATATTTAAATCGCTAATACATTTAGTATACAGTGGCAAATTATTAACCATCATAGCTGAACGCATTCTGAGTACAATTTAACCTGAACTCTGGTTAGAGAAAATAAATTAAAATATCACCATGGTTCAATAGTTTAGAAAATAAATTAACCAAAGTTTAGGTTAATTTAAAGTATGTTATATGAGTTAGATGTGCAAAATAAAAAACGCTGGCTAATGTTTATCAGCCAGCGTTTTATTGTTTATATAATATTTAAAGGCTAAGCCTCAATATTGTTTATATATTTAGTAATTATTTATTTTTTATCTTTTTCTAAACGTTTTTTAAGACTCAGCGCAGCATCAGCGGCTAATAAACGCATAAATTCAGAACCATTACTTTGCTCGCCTTGGCCTGCACCTATTACAATTTCAGGCACTAAACGGCTATTGCCTAAACTTGTAAATAAAGCAGTTTGAATTTTAACTTCTGCTTTTAGCGTTTCATCAAATACATACTTAGGATCAAGTGCCGCAGACTTAGCTCTTAAACGAGCTTCAGCTAAAACGTCCATACCTAATGCTTCTAAGCGTTGTTGTTTTAAAATTTCTTCTTGCTCTTTTGCCAACTCGGCTTTAACAGCAACACGTTGTTGCGCAGAAATAATGGCATTTGCCTTAATTCGTTCAGCATCAATTTGCTCTTTAATTTTTAGCTTTTCAGATTCAGCACGTTGCTTAGCAATTGCTTGCTCACCTAAAGCCACTTCAGTACGTGCTTGTTGCTCAGCTTTTTTAAGGTTTTGACGCGCTAGTGCTTCATCAGCAGCAGCTTGCTTTTGGGCTTCAAGGCGAGCATTTACTTTGCTCTCATAATCAATATCAATAATGCTGGCATCAACAACGGTAATACCGTAAGCGCCCAAAATAGGGGCGTTGCGAAGTGTGTTACCTTCATCGTCCATTTTAATATTAATAGTGACACGTTGTTGCTTACTTAAATTACCCAAATCATCAGATTTATCACGCTCACCGGTACTAATAATTTGTTCGGTAACAAAAATACCGTTAGTTAATTGATCAGCAAAATCTTGGCTTAATTGACCATTACCACCAGAGTAGTGTTGCTCTACCGACATCATACGCGCCGATGCTTTTACGTTTTCTGTAGTTGCTCGCATTAATAAATTAGAGATTAACGTTTCTTGTGAACCAAATTCTTCATGGATTTTAAGTAAACCACGCAAAGCACCTGATTCAGCTGCAGGCACATTACCTGGTAATCTAAAACGCGATACACCGCGTGCGCCACCTGTTGTGGTATCTAAAAACCTAATAGGAATGAGCGGGACAATTGCACTTGCTGTTGCATTTGCGTCACCGGTAAAGTTAATCGAAATCACTTTTTTATAGGCCGATGTAGTGCCAAACGCTTTTAGATAAGGGCCAGCCTGATTTATTACTGTTAAATTGCCGGTAAAAGCCGACTGATGAACTAAGCGTTCATCGGCTTCATTCCATGAAATAACTTGCGATGTGAGTGTTGCGATTACCGCTAACACAATAACAATTGATGAAACTAAAATTACATTTCGACGACCAAATCGACTCATAAATGAATCACTTTTTACTGCTGGAACTGCTTTTTTCTCGCTATCCATTTTTATTACTCTCCATGTTTAATTTCTTTTTAACAAAGTAAATGATTTCCTGCTCACTCAAGTGCGCGCAAAAACTGCCTGAACGATGTAGTTCAACAAATGTTGCGAGGATTTCTTCTTTACTTTTAATGGTTTTATCTTGGTTTTCTTGCGTTTGATTTTTTTCTGTTAGCTGAGTGATTAGCTCATCCACTATCGTATCTTTATCAAACAGTACATTGTATTCTTTTGATTTTCTTACTCGGCTTTTACATGTATTGCTGTAGATTACATAAAGCGCCGCGCACAAAATAATAACAAGTGTACTCAAGCCAATAATATAAAAAATCATAAGATCTACTTAAATTGGTTGAAATATTTAGCTATCCATAACATGTGTAAACATACACAAGTGTTAAGCCAATAATTTTACAGTAAAGTTAAGTAAAAAGCAGATTAAAGAGCGTTTAATATATAAAGTAGAGTTTAGGGCTTAATTTAAAGCCGAAATAAACGGATGTTCTTGGTTATATTAAACGACTTACCTTTCTTGATGCGCACCTCAAATTTAATAGCACTATTTTCATAAATGTATGGCTTGTGCTTTGATTAAATGTCTACTGAGCATATTTTGAATAAATGATAATCTTTATCTAACTATTTAAACAAAAAATAAAAACATTTGTTTAAAACGCTATTTTAATAAGCCACTTTCAGTAATCCGTGCGCAATTGCACTTGGAAGCCAAAACATTAAACGCGCCAATAAGTCGCCTTTATCTAAACCACTTACTCTTGAAGTAATATCAATACAGTTTGATAAAAGCGGCTCTTGCTGGCACACCTTTAAAAACTCAAACTGCCAAGATTCGAGCGCTGATGAACTTAACGTGTAATTAGTCCGTGAAAAAGCAATAAAATTTAGCTCAGCCATAGGCATAGCGTATTCATCGTTTGATTCTAGTTTTTGCATCAGTGGTAAAAGTGGGTACGCTAACGTAACTAACCGTAAACATGATGGTGTGCGTATAGTAAGCGATTGCTGTAATAGTGAAAAAAAATCTAATGTTACGTTTTCTTCTTGCTCCACTTCAAATCCCTTGGCTAAAGAGACTTCTGCTTTCGCTCTTTCAATACGAGCAATTTCTGCAGGTAAAGAATAAAACGCCTCCTCCTCAATACTGCAAAATCCGCCTGGCCGTGTTTTTTCAAGGAACAGAGCAAAACCACCGCCTAAATCATACAAACTCGAATTTTTAGAAGGGAGCGTAACAATGTAAGCTTTTGCAAAATCTGCAAAAACAGTTTCTCCCATAAACTTCTCAAGAAGTGGGTATTCGGCTTTAAGGCATTCTACTAAACGCATAACGTAACCAGCTGCGTATATATTTAATCGCCGGTAAAAAGTCGATTTTTCGTTATTTTGATTCAACAAATTCAATGGTAAATTAGCTTGTTGTGAAGCCTTTATAACTTTCTGTTTAAGGTTTCCACGAACAACTAACATCGTCATCATCCATTGTTGTGTTTGTTTTAATGTTACTTCATTCATATTAATGGCTTAACTCTGTATCATTAACGAACAATAGGTGTTGAGAGCACCATTGTGTTATCTGTTGCACTATAAAGCTCCCCGTTACTCGGTATAACACCCGCCAATACCGAACGAGCTTTGTTCAGCTCTGTTATCAATGTTGGAAAATCAGGTATATTTGCATCCCACTCGAGTAATGTAGCTACATTATTACCAGCAAGAGACTGGGCAAGCTGATATAGATGCCATACTTTTTCAGGAACGGGGCTGTCGTGTGTATCAATAAGGCAATCCCCCATTAATGTAGGCCCAGCAAGGTGCATTTGCACTATATGCTTGTGAGGAAGGTTTTTAATAAATGTCTCGGGATCATAACCATGATTATAAGATGACACGTACACATTATTTACATCCAACAATAAACCACAGCCAGTTTGACTTACGAGCGCTGATAAAAAATCCCACTCAGTGAAAGTGTTTTGTTCAAATTCTAAGTAACTAGAAGGATTTTCGAGTATTAACGGGCGTTGCAAAAAATCTTGCACGTAATGTACTCTCGACACAACATGTTGCAAACTTTCTGCGGTTAACGGCATTGGCAAAAGGTCATGGCTATTAACACCCATTGCCCCTGTCCAGCAAAGATGATCGGAAACCCATTCTGGCTCTATTTCATGAGCAAGTATTTTTAGTTTTTCAAGGTATGACAAATTTAAAGGATCTGTACTGCCAATATTCATTGACACGCCATGCATGACTATCGGCTTTTTAGCGCGTATTTTTTCTAATATATGGCGAGCATAGCCATAGTTATCTATAAAGTTTTCACTAATAACTTCAAACCAATCAAGTGCCCAGTCATCTTCATTCATAAGATAAGGAAAGTGCTGTGTCCTTAATCCAACTCCAAACCCCAACGGCTCTAAATTAAGCATGTTTTTCGTCAAAATATTCGATCCTTATAAAAGTAGTAATACCTATATGCTTAAATATAAGGTCTATTTAACAATAAGAAAGTTGCACTATAACAAGACAAAATTTTATATCTATTTGTTCTAAATAAAAATTTTAACGGCCTTATGGAGTGATTTAATTCGTTAAATGGTTTAAATACTTATGCAGATTGGTATAAGGCCCCATAAAGGAGCCTACGGTTTATAACTGTATAATAGTGTACTTAAGCGATTGCACTAATTTTGTTATTGCAAAAATGGCTTAAGTTGAAGGCGGTAATACCAAACGAATATCAGATGGTATCGGCGGTGAAGGAATATGAATAGATTTATTATGGCCACTGCCCTGCGCTTTCACTAAACCTTTTGCTGCACAGTAGCTACGCCACGCAACGTCGTAAACGGCTTCACCAGGTTGATAAGGCATAGAGTTTTTTTCAACAACTGCAGGAGGTAACATATCTCTGGCAACTAATTCCGGCCATTTGATTTTTTCTGCATGAAAGTTTGGTGCATCACCAAATTTATACAGTTGCATTTCGTAATTTTCATCACTTTGCGTAGGGTAAAGTTGTGATGCTGAAATTGGCACTGCACAGCCCCCAAAACTACCGCATAAATTATCGGCTGGTGCACTTTTAAGCCCCGCTGCTGCAGAACTACTGCAATTACCACCACCCGTCGCGCTTTGTACAAAACCACAACCACCTTGTGTTTTACAGTCATTCGATCCTTTACAACTATGGTACGCCAATTCACTAGCACACGCATTCTTATCATCGCCACTACTTTCATCTATCGCCATGCCTTGACACGCATGGTACAACTGATGTTTTTGTTGATTTTCAATGCCTGTAACTAGATCAGGACAACGGCCCGTAACAGCCCAGCAAATCGAAACACGGTCTCCTGAACCACCCATCGCAGGCGATGGGAATTGTGACTTAGGATCAGCCCAATATTTGTTCAGTGATGTTGTAATGCCTTTAATGGTACCCACAGCAGAAGAGCTAAAAATAGTAAACGTATTATCTATTTCTGACGCTGATCCTAGTCGATTTAAGGCCTCTGCAATATCAGTAGTTTTAGGTAAATTAGGCGCTTCGTCACTACCAAGCATGGAAGCTTTCCAAGGTTTGTTTAAGTTATTTTTATGCCATACATCCCAAGTAATATAATCATCTTTAGCAATCAAGCTTTTAACCTCGTCGAATAGTTCAAAATGGTCTTTACCACCATTGTCAAAGCGTGCTTGAGCCGAACCTGATGCAGCCATTGTAGGGTTTCCTTGATCATCATAGCCTGGATAATCTTTAATTAAACCCTCTTTACTCGGCTGAAACTTAGATTGCACGGTACCAAGCATACCCGCTTTTTTTATTTGAGCTTTTTGAAACGAAACCGCCCAAGGCTCAGTTACCCAACGCTCTATAATCGTTTTAACCACATCATCACCTTCACCTTGGTCGGTAATCGCATTAATGTTATTAATGAGCTGTAGTTTTACGTTATTCAAATCTTTAGTTGCACTTTCTATCTCAGTTTGAATACCTGGATACTGCTTAGCTTCTCTAGGTGGGGCATTATTAAATTGATCTCGCTGTAAAGGTGAAATTAAATGCGATAATAAATGGCTCCCATCAGAATACGTTATTTCTAAATAATCCCAATAACACAAATACATATGACCAATAGAGCCAAATAATGGTAAATCAGCTTCTCCCATACTCGGTGTAAACCAATTAAATGGCGCAGCTTCAAAATACTTAGTTCCCACATCACCGTTTTTTCTCTTTACTGAGGGATTAGATAACATCTCACGACCACGCTCTGCTTTTTCTTCAATCGCTAGAAAAAGATCGACCTGTGCCTCGTTCATTGCTCTGAGTTCTACAGTTAACTTACTTAAATCAGGGTCTTTGCCTTTCCAATCTGTAAAATCTAGAATATGCGGTATTTGTGTTGAACTGGGTTTATAACAATGCCAACCATAATCGTCGCTTTGCAGTGCTTTACTTGTAAAAATAGGCGTGACACCTATCGTGCTAGCCATATTAGAAGCTAACTGTAAATGCAACATCTCTTCAATAAAAACGCTATATACCTTATTAAATACATTTTCATTGGTTGTAAGTGGTTTTTTTTCAGTTGCTGGCGTTGCACCAGAGCCAGGCCACCAGCGCCCAGTGTAGAGTTTACTTCCGGCACTGTTAATTTGATGCATTCCCTGTATCGAATAAAGCGATACCATATAAAGCGGAATAGTGAATAGCTCAACATTTACAGTCGCCTGAGCAATTGCTTTTACGCAGGCTAAATCGGCTTCGAGGTAACTAATGTCACGGTTTTTAAGTTTGAGTGTAGCTTCTTGCTGCATTGTAGTTTTCTCCTAGGTATTAATACCTCAAACATTCAAAAACTTAAACTATGTGGTTATAAAATGTCATGGCAAGGCATATTAATTAAAGATAACGGTAAGGTAGTTAAATACAAAAAAAACATAAAAACTTAAACACGGATCATCTAAGTATTTTTAAATATGTTCCTTCTAAAATACTTTAGCGTACGGGAGGAAGTCTTACTATTACATCAATATTACAAGCGTTACAGCTGAGGATTAAATTGCGTAAAAATTTGATTTATAAGTGCTTTTATTTAAAAAACCACGGTAGGTATTAACCTAACGTGGTTTTTAATGTTGAACACTTCGTTGTTTTATTCAAAGCGCTGAAAATAGCCGCTTGAGATAAATTTATTATCCAGAGTTCAGGTTAATTAGCATTCATACTTTAAGGAAAAACTAATTACATGCAGTCCAATCAGCGCCATTATCACTACACTCATGCAGCATTGTTCCATCTTCTCTGCGAGTATCTCTAACCCATTGCCCTTCAATTGTCTTTGAAATGCGTACGTTATCTGTAGTTTTGTATTTACGCCAAAAGCTAGCATCAATAGATGTTTCGTCATCAAACTTATAAGGCATAGCAGCGAGTACGGTAACTAAATCTTGAGTGTCTAAATCAGCAGCTTTGTCTTTAACATTTACCCAATTAGATAATGTTTGAAAATCGGCATTTTCCTCTCTGAAGGCAAAGTCAGTTTGGTAAAACGCTCCCGACTCAGTATAGCTAATGCTAAAACCTCGCTCGAACGGTGTATCTAAATTAGAACTAACGCATTCATCAGCTGTTGGAAAGTTAACCGATGGGCTTGTATTATCAACGCTATAAAGCACATTACTGTTCTCAAAACTAACTTTCTCTATGCTAGAGCATCGGTAAGTACGATCGGCGTTAATGTATACATCGTCTCTAATTCTTAATTTTCCATTTAACGACTCTTCACCCCAAGGCGTATCTATTGATTGAAGTTGAGTTAAAATAAAATCAATTTTATCGAGTTCGTCTGTATTTTGAAGCTTTACTTGCTCATAAAAAAACTCAGCGCCTGCAAAAATAACTTTATCGCGGTACCATGCATTTTCAAACCCATACTCATCATCTTTTGCTGTGTCTTGGTAAATCACTGCTCTTACTTCTTCTGCGTCAGGAAACTGAGCATCTAGTTCCTGCTTATATTTATAGGCCGCTTTTAATCCCTTAACAATTGCTTGTGCTCTGTCGTAAGCGTCGCTATCGTTATTAGCGATAAAATCTGAGTAAATTTGCTCTGTCGAAAAATTATAATGCGCAACCAAATTTTGCATAACATTTGTTATTTCGCTTTGAAGATTTGCAAGTAGCTCAATATTCTCTTTAAGTGCATCACAACTTAAATTATTGTTGCCACTTTTTTGTAATTGAAGGCTCAACTGCTCCCAAATAACGGTTGTTAACGGTGATATATTGCGAATATCTTCATCAGTCAAAGCCTCAATTGAGGGCGGAAATGACATTTGATACGCTTCGGTAACTTCACCTAAATCCTCATCCATAGCACCCACAGGCACATCAACATACATCGTTGAATATGGCACACACAACGCCTGCTCTTGTGTAAAGTTAAAACTGTAATCGCCTGATTCGGTAGATACAACTGATGGCTCACTCTCCTCATTAAGGCTACCATCCCCATTAATATCTAGCCAAACGGTTGCACCCGACACATATCCATCAATCACCTTACCAGTGAGTGCAATGGTCGTTTTTTTAACTGGATCAGGCTTTGCAGCAACCGGCTTAGGTTTTACTGCTGCCGTCTTTTCTACTGTTGCACTGCTTCCACCGCCGCCACAACCACCTAGTGCAAATGCCATAACCAATGAGATAGCAAGCTTACTTTTTTTAACCAACATATAAGTACTTCCATTTTTGTATTGTAGGATTTCCAATCTGTCTAATACCAATTCGCTTAATTAAATGATCTATTTTGAGGTAGTAAAACCTTGCCGATTGCAAGTCAAAAATTTCGTTACTTAGTTGTTCTAAATGAGAGATTTTTAACGAAGCTAGCGCCAGGTTTGGCCCCTTAAAATAATTAAGTATTATTGCGGATCGGTATAAATATCAAAGCAATTAAGTTTAATGAAATAACCAATCGCTAAGCAGCTTTTTTATATCTAATTGTTGTAAAATTTTTATTAACGATTAATTACTTATGCAATAGCCACTTTTATTATTTTAGAGAATGACACACGACCACACAGTTAATGCCTTTACTATGTTCATGATCATACTTACCGTCAGCGAATTCGTACCACATTATGATACAAAGTGTTAATTAAACAACCTAAATTGTTAATTTAATATTCATTTTTAGATTTTAGCTCTAAATCGTAAATGGTTTAAAACGTTAAATACAAAAAAGCCGATGTTGGGGGTTAACCCAACATCGGCTTTTTTGTATTATTTTATAGAGTGCTTTAGTTGAGCGCCTTATAAAACGTCATGTAAGAATTTTATAACGACAATTCTTCTTTAGCGCGAGTTAAATTGTGCGATACCATAGTGCTGCTAGACATTTTTGCAGCTTCATATAAATCAGCAAGGGCACCTGTGTCATTATTCGCTTTTAAACGTGCAACACCACGGTTGCTTAATGCGAATGACGTAAGCTGGCGTACTTTAAATTTAGGTCCATCAGCGTCTTTTAAAAGCGCAATTGCTTGTGTACAAATTTGTTCAGCTTCTGCATAATTTTTCGACTTAACATTCAGTGCACAGCTGTTAAATGATTGCTCAAGTGGCTGTGGCGCTGTCGCAGTTTCAATAACCATTAATTTGTAATCACTTGCATCAGCTACTGCAGCAGCTGAACATGTAAGTAGTGAGCTAAGAGCGATAGTTTTGATAAGTATTTTCATGGTCGTAGTCCTGTTATGCCGATTGTTTAAATTAGTGAGCTTTTTTAGCGTCAAGAAAATAGCTTAATAACAAGGCAAAAATTATGAAATATAGTCGTTCTATATAAGTAATTTTTAACGCAGTTAGTGAGTTATTTAATTCGCTAAAATGATCATATTTTAATAAAATTGGTATTAGTTAGCCGTGCTTGTTGCCGACAACTGAACTTTAGAGAATTAACACCAAACCGACAAACGATTAAAACAAACCTAATGAGTGAATAAATCTAACCTATAGACTTTAGTCTAATGCCAAACTACTCATTTACAGTAATTGGTATTTATACAATCAACAACCAAACCCACACCTCATTTAGTACGTTCAAGCAATTTAACTACTT